>JAQGMN010000141.1 GCA_028292345.1 Polaromonas sp.
GTGGGCGGGCGCATGCACCGCGAAGGCCTGGTGCACGGCGGCTTCGACATGCTGTTCAAGGGCGAACGCCACCGCATCGACATGCACCGGCTGACCGGCGGCAAGAACGTCATGGTCTACGGCCAGACCGAGGTCACGCAGGACCTGATGGACGCGCGCCAGGCCGCCGGCCTGACGACGATCTACGAAGCCGGCAATGTGAAAGTGCACGACTTCGACACCGCCCGGCCGCGCGTTCGCTACGAGAAGGACGGCCAGGTGCATGAAATCGAATGCGACTTCATCGCCGGCTGCGACGGTTTCCACGGCGTGTGCCGGGCCAGCGTGCCGCGCGGCGCGATCCGTGAATTCGAAAAAATCTACCCCTTCGGCTGGCTCGGCATCTTGTCGGACACGCCGCCGGTGCACCACGAGCTGATCTATGCCAACAGCCCGCGCGGCTTTGCGCTGTGCTCGCAGCGAAGCGCCACGCGCAGCCGCTACTACCTGCAGGTGCCGCTCACCGACAAGGTCGAGGAATGGTCGGACGAAGCCTTCTGGCAGGAGTTGCGCCTGCGCCTGGACCCCGAGGCGCGCGAGCACCTGGTCACCGGCCCGTCGATCGAGAAAAGCATTGCCCCGCTGCGCAGCTTCGTCACCGAACCGATGCGATTCGGCCGCATGTTCCTGGCGGGCGACGCGGCGCACATCGTGCCGCCGACCGGCGCCAAGGGACTGAACCTGGCGGCCACCGACGTGAAATACCTGTCGAGCGCGCTGATCGAGTTCTACCAGGACAAGACCGACGCCGGCATCGACAGTTATTCAGAACGCTGCCTGCGCCGCGTCTGGCGCGCCGAGCGGTTTTCGTGGTGGTTCACCAGCCTGATGCACCGCTTTCCCGAAAACGGCGAGATCGGCCAGAAGTTCCAGGAAGCCGAGCTCGACTACATCATCCATTCCGAAGCCGGCTCGCTGTCGGTGGCCGAGAACTATGTCGGCCTGCCGCTGGATTTCGGCGAATAAGGCACCGCTGGCCGGGTGGCGGCCGGCTGTTCACGGGCGACGCTGTCGCCCGTTTTTCGTGGCGGATGCGTTTTTGCGGTAAATTGAGCGTCATTTCTGCCCCTTGCGCTTGTCCATCCTGCCTAAGCAGCTACAACTTTCATAGCATATGACCCCCACCGCCACCGCCGCTTTCCAGCCCCTTCAGGGCGTTCGCATCCTGAGCCTGGCGCTCAACCTGCCCGGCCCGGCCGCGCTGATGCGATGCCGCCAGATGGGCGCCGCCTGCGTAAAGCTCGAACCGCCAGGCGGCGACCCGATGCAGCAGTACAACCCGGCCGCCTACCGCCAGCTGCATGAAGGCACTGAACTGCTGAAGGCGGACCTGAAGAGCGATCTGGGTCAAGGGCATTTGCACCGCGAACTGGCGCAGGCCGACGTGCTGATCACCTCGTTCCGCCCTTCCGCACTGGTCAAGCTGGGGCTGGCATGGCAGGCGCTGCACCAACAACACCCCCAACTGAGCCAGATCGCCATCGTCGGCGCGCCAGGCCAACGCGCCGAGGAAGCCGGCCACGACCTGACCTACCTGGCCGAAAGCGGCCTGGTCACCGGCCTGGACCTGCCCGCCACGCTCTACGCCGACATGGGCGGCTCGCTGATGGCCAGCGAAGCGGTGCTGCAGGCCGTGATGCACCAGCGCAGCCAGGGCCAAGGCGTTTACCGCGAAATCGCACTGTCCAGCGCGGCGGGCTACCTCGCCCTGCCCCGCGCCTGGGGCCTGACCCAGCCGGGCGCGGCCATTGGCGGCGGCCATGCCGGCTACCGCGTCTATCCGTGCCAGGATGGCCGCGTGGCGCTGGCCGCGCTGGAGCCCCATTTCGCGCTCAGGCTGTGCGCGGCGGCCGGGATGGAAGCGGCCAGCCTGCAGGCGATGTTCGAGCCCGCCACGCACGAGGCGGTGGCCGCCTTTTTGCTGGCGCGCACGCGCGGAGAACTCGATGCGCTGGCGGTGGAAAAGGATATTCCGCTGTGTACGCTGGAAGATTGAAGCGAGCGGCGAAGGCAGAAACCGGGTCAGGCCGGCCTGTTAACCTCCTTGAAACCAGGCGAAAACCTCGCTTGGCGCCATCCAGCAATCCATCACGGGAAACATGAAAAAACAAGGAAAAGTCGCGCGCTGGGACAGCGTGCGCGCCTTCGGATTTATCCGCAGCCAAGACACGCCAGCCGACATTTTTTTCCACATCAAGGACTTTCGGGGCGCGGCCGTTCCGCAGGAAGGCATGCCGGTGACGTTCGAGGAAATCCACGTGGGCGGCAAGGGGCCGCGCGCCATGTCGGTTCACACTGGCATGTTCCTGCAGGACGCACCAGGCGGCGCAACCGCACGCGCGGCAATGGCGCCGTCGCAAGCGCGCAGCCGGGCCACCACCCGCAGCCCCCGGCACCGGACGTTGAATCGCACGGCGGCGTCCAGGCCGGCCGCTCCGGCACTGCTGCTGATGCTGGGCTGGGCCGTGCT
>JAQGMN010000156.1 GCA_028292345.1 Polaromonas sp.
CCGATGCTGGTCATCGTGGTGCTGAGTTTCCAGGGACCCGAAGGCGGGCTGACCTTTCCGCTGCGCGGCGTGTCGCTGCACTGGTTTTACAAGCTGGCCGAAGGCCTGGGCGTGGTCGACATCGGCGCGGCGCTCTGGCGTTCGCTGGGCCTGGGGCTGGCGGTGATGGTGCTGACCGTGGTGTTTTCGGTGCTGGCCGGTCTGGCGTTTCGCAAGAAGCTGGCCGGCGGCAACACGCTGTTCCTGATCGTCGTGGCCAGCCTGATCATGCCGTCGATCATCGTCTCGCTGGGCATCGGCCTGGAATTCCGGCTCCTGGACACCGGCATCAAGCAGGCGCTGGAATTCTTCGGCATGACCGGCACGCTCGAAGGCTACGGCACGGCGCTGGGCCTCTTTACCTCGGCCCTCGGCGCGCACCTGACCTGGACACTGCCGTTCGGCCTGCTGATCATGTTCGCCATCTTCAACCGCTTCAACCCGGCCTATGAAGAGGCGGCGCGCGACCTGGGCGCCACGCCGTGGCAGGGCTTTCGCCATGTGGTGCTTCCCTTGATCGCGCCGTCGGTGGTGGGCATCGGCATGTTCGGGTTCACGCTGAGCTGGGACGAGATTGCCCGCACGTCGCAGGCCATCGGCGATGTCAACACCCTGCCGCTGGAGCTGCAGGGCCTGACCAGCACCGTCACCACGCCATCGATCTACGCGCTGGGCACGGTGACCACGGTGGTGTCGCTGCTGGTGATGGTTCTGGCCATCAGCCTGGCCTGGTGGCTGGGGAGCCGGCAAAAGAAAGGCACGCCATGAGCAACGCAGCGCCCGCCATGCCGCTGACCGACGGCGACATCTACGAACGCGTGATCTCGGCCATCCTCGACCATCGCCTGCCGCCGGGCACCCGGCTGGGGGAAGACAAGCTGGCCAGCGTCTTCGGCGTCTCGCGCACCCGCATCCGGCCGGTGCTGGTGCGCCTGGCGAATGAACAGGTGGTGACGCTCACGCCGCATCGCGGCGCCACCATCACCCAGCCGACCGAGCAGGAAGCGCGCGAAGTGTTCGAGGCGCGCCGGATGATCGAGCCCACGCTGGTCGCGCGGTATGTCGCCCATGCCAGCGAGGCCGACATGGCGCGGCTCGGGGTCTGCATCGACGAAGAAGAAGCGGCGCGCCTGGCCGGCGACCGGCGCCGCGCCATCCGGCTGTCGGGCGACTTTCACCTGCAGATTGCCAAGCGCGCCGGCCACCAGACGCTGGGCCGCATCCTGCGCGAGCTCATTTCCCGCACCTCGCTCATCCTGATGGCCTACAGCACGGCCCGTGAACGCAATCCTGAAGAAGCGGCGACCTGCGGCTGCCGCGAGCACCGCGGACTGCTGGATGCCATCCGGCTGCGCGATGCGCCAGAGGCCGGGCGCCGCATGCAGGACCATCTGCTCCAGCTTGAATCGCATCTTCGGTTCATCGCTCCGCCGAACCGGGCATCCGACCTGTCCACGCTGTTCACCGTGGCGGCCTGAAGCCGCATGCGCCATCTTTTGGTCGTCAACCCCAACACCTCGGCGTCGGTGAGCGAATTGCTGCAAGCCCATGTGCAGGCCGCCAGCGGGCCGCAGGTGCGGGTGCGCACCGTCACCGCCCGTTTTGGCGCGCCTTATATTTCGGACGAAGCCAGCTATGCCGTGGCCGGCCATGCCACGCTGGACGCCTGGGCTGCGGCACTTGGCGGCTCGGAGGGCGCGCCGCCGGAGGCACCCGGCGCGGTGCTGATCGGCTGCTTTGGCGACCCCGGCCTGCTGGCGCTGCGCGAAAGCAGCCCGGTGCCGGTCACCGGGCTGGCCGAGGCCGCTTTCATCGCGGCCGCGCGCCATGGCCGCTTTGCCATCGTCACCGGCGGCGAACGCTGGGGGCCGATGCTTGAGCGGCTGGCGCAGGCGCTCGGCCATGCGCCGCTGCTGGCCGGCATCCGCACGGTCACGCCCACCGGCGCGCAACTGGCCGCCGACCCGGCCGCCGCACGGGCCCTGCTCGGCCAGGCCTGCCGCGACGCGGCATGCCAGTGGGACGTCCAGGCGGTGATCCTGGGCGGGGCCGGACTGGCCGGCATGGCTGCGGCCATTCAGCCCGAAGTGGAGGTGCCGGTCATCGACAGCGTGCTGGCCGGCGCCCGGTGGGCACTGAGCGCGCAGGCGCCTCCGGCCAGGCGCGGCGCGCCCGGTTTTGAGGTTGCCTGGTTCAATGTTTCGCCTGAACTGGCAGCACTCGGCACCCCAGGCACCCGCCCTTGAGCGATTGCCGCCGGCGTGAACGCCTGCGAGGGCAAAGCACGCCCACCGGCGCCGGCGCCTCATAAAGCCTAAAATTAAACCGTGAAACCTCAAAATATCCTGAACGCCGACCTGCATTGCCATTCCGTCGTGTCCGACGGCACCCTGACACCCGAAGCACTCGCCGAGCGCGCCAAAACCAACGGCGTGGAGTTGTGGGCGCTGACCGACCATGACGAAATCAGCGGCCAGCACCGGGCGGCCGCCGCTGCCAGGGCGCAAGGCATGGCCTACCTGACCGGCACCGAGATTTCCGTGACCTTTGCCGGCGAAACGGTTCATATCGTCGGCCTGGGCTTCGACCCGGACGACGCGGCCCTCAGGCAGGGCCTGCACAACACGCGCGGCGGCCGCGAGCAGCGCGCCATGGAAATGTCGGACTCGCTGGCCAAGGTCGGCATCCACGGCGCCTTTGAAGGCGCGCTCAAATTCGTCGGCAACCCGGAACTGATTTCCCGGACCCACTTTGCCCGCCATCTGGTGGAATCCGGCGTCTGCAAGGAAACCAGCGAAGTCTTTCGCAAGTACCTGACCGAAGGCAAGCCCGGCTATGTGCCGCACCGCTGGGCCACCCTGAAGGATGCGGTGACCTGGATCGCGCAGGCGCAGGGCATCGCGGTGATTGCCCATCCGGGCCGCTACAACTTCTCGGCCAACGCGGAATATGCGCTGTTCACCGAATTCAAGGCGCACGGCGGGCGCGGCGTGGAAGTCGTCACCGGCAGCCACACCCGTCAGGAGTTCGTCAAATATGCCGAAACCGCCAAGGAATTTGACCTGGCCGCCTCGCGCGGCAGCGATTTCCACAGCCCCGACGAAAGCCACACCGACCTCGGCACGCTTCCCTTCCTGCCGGGTGACCTGACACCGGTCTGGGAATTGCTGGCCGATCGCATCCAGGCATGAGCGACCCGGCCAGATCCCGGCCCAACACGTTGGCGGGAATTGCACTGCTGGTGGCGGCTGTGTGCTGCTTTGCCATCCTGGACACGACCACCAAGGTGGTTTCCCTGGGCGTTCCGGTGCTGATGGCGCTGTGGTTCCGCTATGCTTTTCAGGCGATTGCAACCACCGCGGCCATGCTGCCGTCACGCGGCTGGAGCCTGCTGCGCACGGCGCACCCGAAGTTCCAGTGCCTGCGCGGCGTCTTGCTGGTGGTGTCAAGCTCCCTGGCGTTTTTCAGCCTGCAGCACATGCCGGTCGGGGAATTCACTGCCATTGTCATGATCACGCCGCTGGTCATGACGCTGCTGGCTTCGCTCACGCTGGGCGAGCGGGTGTCCGTGCTGCGCTGGTCGCTGGTCTTCGGCGGTTTTCTGGGCACGCTGATCATCATCAGGCCGGGCGGCGAAAGCTTCAGCTGGGCCATGCTGCTGCCGCTGGGCCTGGTGATTTCGAATTCCTGGTTCCAGATCCTGACCAGCCGGCTGGCACGCACCGAAGACCCGGTCACCATGCATTTCTACACCGGCTGGATCGGCACGCTGGTGGCGTCGCTGGCCTTGCCCTTCGTCTGGACCACCCTGGAGTCCTGGTCGCTCTGGGCGGGCCTGGCGCTGATGGGTTTTACCGCGACAGTCGGGCATTTCATGATGATCCTGGCCTATGCCCGCGCCCCGGTTTCCACCCTGACGCCCTTTCTCTATGCGCAGATCGGCTTTGCCATGCTGGGCGGCTGGTTCGCGTTTTCCCATGTGCCGGATCAGCTGTCGCTGCTGGGCATGGTCATGATTGCCGTGTGCGGCGCCACAGGCGCGTGGCTGGCCGTGCGTGAAAGCCACCTGTTGATCCAAGCCGCCAAATCCTGAAAGTCCTGCCATGGCCCAGTTTTTTGAAGTCCATCCCGACAACCCGCCGGCGCGCCTGCTCAAGCAGGCCGTTGCCCTGATCCAGCGCGGCGGCATTGCCGCCGTGCCGACCGATTCGAGCTATGCGCTGGTCTGCCAGCTCGACGACAAGGCGGCGTCCGACAGCCTGCGCCGCATTCGCGGGGTCGATGACAAGCACCACCTGACGCTGCTGTGCCGCGACCTGAGCGAGCTGTCCAACTATGCGCGGGTCGACAACAAGCAGTTCCGCCTGCTCAAGGGCGCCACCCCCGGCCCCTACACCTTCATCCTGGAAGCCAGCAAGGAAGTTCCGCGCCGCCTGAGCCATCCCTCTCGCAAGACCATCGGCCTGCGCGTTCCCGACCACAAGGCCCTGCAGGCCCTGCTGGAACTGCATGGCGGCCCGCTGCTGGCCACGACCCTGATTCCGCGCGGCGAAACCGAATCCATCAGCGACCCCCAGGACATCACCGGCCCGCTGGAGCGTGAACTCGCCGCCGTGATCGACGCCGGCGCCTGCTACAAGGATCCCACCACCGTCATCGACCTGACGCCCATGGCCGACGGCAACGACCCGGTGGTGGTCCGGCAGGGCCGGGGCGAACTGGCGCCGCTCGGACTGTGAAGCGCTGCCGCCAAGGCGTCTGACACAATCAGGCCATGGACATTGCCAACCTGATTCAAACCGTCACCCTGTACGCGCTTCCCGTGCTCTTCGCCATCACGGTCCATGAAGCGGCCCATGGCTACGCGGCCCGCCATTTCGGCGACAACACCGCCTACCTGCAGGGCCGCATGACGCTGAACCCGCTCAAGCACATCGACCCGATCGGCACCATCCTGATGCCGCTGATGCTTTACTTCGCCACCTCGGGCGCCTTCCTGTTCGGTTATGCCAAGCCGGTGCCGGTCAACTTCGGCGCCCTGCGCAATCCCAAGCGCGACATGGTCTGGGTGGCGCTGGCCGGACCGGCATCGAACTTTGCGCAGGCCATTTTCTGGGCGCTGCTGCTGGTGGGGCTGGCGGCCTCGGGCATCGAGGAGCCTTTTTTCCTCAAGATGGCGCAGGCCGGCATCCTGGTCAACCTGGTGATGTGGGCCTTCAACCTGTTCCCGCTGCCACCGCTCGACGGTGGCCGCATCCTGGTCGGCCTGCTGCCGTGGAAGCAGGGGCAGATGGTCTCGCGCATCGAACCCTGGGGCTTTTTCATCGTGATGGGCCTGGTGCTGGCCGGCGTTGTCGGCGCGCTGTGGCTGCGCCCGCTCATGAAACTGGGCTATGCCCTGATCAACACGCTGATCTCGCCGCTGCTGTCCCTGCTGGGCTAGTTTTTTCACTTTCATTTTCCGCATGCACTCCATTTCTTCCGCACCCCTTCAGCGCTTCCTGACCGGCATCACGACCACCGGAACCCCGCATCTGGGCAACTTCGTCGGCTCGATCCGCCCGTCGGTGGCGGCCAGCCGCCTGCCAGGCGTTCAGAGCTTTTACTTTCTGGCCGACTACCACGCGCTGATCAAGTGCGACGACCCGGCGCGCATCCAGCGCTCGGCGCTCGAAATCGCCGCCAGCTGGCTGGCCGCCGGGCTGGACCCCGAGCGCGTCATGTTCTACCGCCAGTCCGACATTCCAGAAATCCCGGAACTCACCTGGCTGCTGACCTGCGTGACCGGCAAGGGTGTGCTCAACCGCGCCCATGCCTACAAGGCGTCGGTCGACAAGAACGAAGCCGCCGGCAACGACCCGGATGCCGATGTCACGGCGGGCCTGTTCATGTACCCGGTGCTGATGGGCGCCGACATTTTGATGTTCAAGGCGCACAAGGTGCCGGTCGGCCGCGACCAGATCCAGCACATCGAGATGGCGCGCGACATGGCGCAGCGCTTCAACCACCTGTACGGCGAGCACCTGGTGCTGCCCGAGGCGCAGGTCGAGGAATCCGTCGCCCTGCTGCCCGGCCTGGACGGCCGCAAAATGAGCAAGAGCTACGACAACACCATTCCCCTGTTCACGCCGCGAGAGCAGTTGCGCAAGCTGATCGCCGGCATCGTCACCGACTCGCGCGCGCCGGGCGAAGCCAAGGAAACCGACGGCTCGGCCCTGTTCCAGATCTACCAGGCCTTTGCCAGCGAAACCGAAACCGCCGGTTTGCGCCAGGCGTATGCCGACGGCATCGGCTGGGGCGATGCCAAGCAGATGCTGTTCGAGCGCATCGACCAGGAAGTCGCGCCGATGCGCGAGCGCTACCAGGCGCTGATCGGCAATCCGCAGGAAATCGAGCGGCTGCTGCAGGCCGGCGCCGAGAAGGCGCGTGCGGTCGCCACGCCGTTCATGGGCGAGTTGCGCCGCGCGGTCGGGCTGCGCAACCTGGGGTCGGCCGCCCCCGTGCAAGCCAAAGGCAAGGCGGTCAAGGCCGCTGCCCCGGCGTTCAAGCAATACCGCGAAAAAGACGGCCGGTTTTACTTCAAGCTGCTCGATGCGGAAGGCCGCTTGCTGCTGCAAAGCCGGGGGTTTGACGCGCCCAAAGAGGCGGCCGGTGCCATTGCCGTCCTGCAGCAAGAGGGTCCGGCCGGGCTGAACGACATGCTCGAAATTGCGCCAGGGGTTACCCAGGACGAGATCGCCGCTGCGCTGGCATTCTTCAACGCGCCGCAAGCCTGAACCCTTCGTCAACCCAGGGCGCACGAAAAAAGGCCGGTTCGAAACCGGCCTTTTTGCTGAGGGCTTGGAACAATGGCAGGTATGGCAACACGTTCCCATACAAACCATGCTCAAGCATCCAGCAGGCTCCAAGCGCAGTCAGAGCCATGGCATTCAGCTATGAATTCAGTAGCTGAATCTGCTGCTGCCCCAGAGGCGTGTCGAAGAGCCGGCTGGATTTTGCGCTAGATCTTGTCGATCTTGCTTTTCACGGTTTCCTTGGCATTGCCCACGGTCTTCTGGGTCTTGCCTTCGGCCTGCTTGGCCATGCCCTTGGCCTGCTGGTCGGTGCTGCCGGTCATCTCGCCCGCCTTGGACTGCACCTTGCCCGCAACATCCTTCACGGCGCCCTTGACTTGATCCTTGTTCATGACGAAATCCTTTGCTGATTGATGAAGCCCTCAGGCTAGTCGCGCTTGCGCTTCGAAAAAACAGGGAGTCGGCGCAAGAAAGCGTGGGCTTGTTCCTACATGCAAGTGATGTGAACAAAAGCAAAACAACCCGTGCCTGCCAAGCAACGAGGCATCAGAATGACCCCTTTTAAAACCTCACTGCTATTTCGTATACGATATAACAAATACAACGAATGATGCCCATGCTGCCCTGGTTCACCGAATCCCCTGCCGACCGGCTGGCCGACGTCCGCGACACCTCGCTTGCCAAACTGGTGCGCGACGACATGCTCGCGCTGATTTTGAAAGGCGAACTCGTGCCCGGCCAGCGGATCAACGAGCCCGACGTGGCCAGCCGGCTGCAGGTGTCGCGCGTGCCGGTGCGCGAGGCCTTGCGCGAACTGGAGAGTTCCGGACTGGTCGTGTCGCGCAAGCATTCGGGCGTTTTCGTTCGCCAGTTGCAGGCGACCGAGATCCGCGACCTCTACCAGATGCGCGGCCTGCTCGACGGCTTCGCCGGCCGCTGCGCCGCCAGCCTGCCGGACCGCGAGCGCAAGGCGCTGGTGGCTCTGCTGGGCACATCGGTCGATGCCATGCTGGAGGCCGCTGGGCGGCACGACGTGCAGCGCTACTACGGTGAAAACCTGCACTTTCACTGGACGATTGTCGAGTCGGCGGGCAATGGACAGCTGATCGACACCTACCGCGGCATTGTGCAAAAGCTGCACCTGTCGCGCCTGAAGAATCTTTCGCAGGACCTGGGCATGCAGGTATCGATGGACGAGCATGTCGAGATCGTGCGGGCGATTCAGGACAGCGATCCGCTGCGCTGCGAAGCCCTGATGGCGCACCATGTGGGCGGCGCCTATGCGCGGCTGCTGGACGCCGCATTGCCGCCCTCCCTGGAAACCGCCCTGACCGTAGCTGCATGAGCAACTGAATCAAAACAGCCCAAGACCGGCCCCAAGCCGGCGGCAGCATCCATCCATCCATTCCTCACTCACTGGAGACAAGCCATGAAACGACGCACCCTGCTGCAGGCAGCCCCTGCCCTTATTTACGCCCCCGGCCTGGCCTTTGCCCAGGCGGCCTACCCGAGCAAGCCGATCCGCTACATCGTTCCGGTGTCGGCGGGCGGCGGCAGCGACATGGTCGGGCGCACGCTGACCGAACGCTGGGGCGCCCTGCTCAAGCAGTCGTTCATCGTGGACAACCAGGGCGGCGGCGGCGGCGTGATCGCGGCCCAGACCACGGCGCGCGCCGCGCCCGACGGCTACACGCTGATGCAGGGCTATGTGGCGACGCACGGCACCAGCCCGGCGACGCGCAAGCTGCCTTACGACGCGGTCAAGGACTTCACCGCCATCGGCATGATCGGCGCGACGCCCAACGTGCTGGTGGTCAATGCCAGCCTGCCGGTCAAGACGGTCAGGGAATTCGTCGAGTACGTGAAGAAGAATCCGGGCCGCGTCAGCTACGGCTCGGCCGGCCAGGGCTCGTTGACGCACCTGACGATGGAGCTGTTCAAGCAGCAGATCGATTCCTTCATGGTGCACATTCCCTACCGGGGCGTGGCGCCGGCCTTCACCGACCTGATCGGCGGGCAGACGCAGGCCATGTTCCCGGGCCTGGCCGCCGCCATTCCGCACATCCGCTCGGGCCGGGTGCGCCCGCTGGCCGTCACCGGCTTGACGCGCCATCCGCAGTTCAAGGACCTGCCGACGCTGGACGAATCGGGCTTCAAGGGTTTCGATGCGCAGCAGTGGTACGGCGTCGTGGGGCCGGCGGGCATGCCCGCGCCCATCGTCAGGCAGCTCAATGAAACCCTGGCCACCGTGCTCAGGGCACCCGACCTGCGCGAAAAACTGGCCGTCGAGGCGATCGAGCCGATCGTGATGTCGCCCGACGAATTCTCGGCCTTCATCAAGACCGACATCGCCCGCTGGACCAAGCTGGCCAAGGAACGCAAGATCGAGCTGGACAGCTGAATTTCAAGCAAATAAGCCTGTTTGCGCATATCCCTGCTGCATATATTGCTATATTTTTCGTAGCAGTCAAGCATTCTCACCCTTCTTAACTTTTTGGAAAACCATCCATGGCCCGCAATACCCAGGTCGCCGCCGACCACCATGCCCCGCCCGTCACGCACATCCTGGCAGAATTCGTCGCCACCCATCCCGGCTACGCGGCGGGCGGCTGGAGCGCCGCCGTGGACCACGAGGCGCACCGCACCTTCATGAACTGGCTAGGCTGCGCCGTCGGTGCAGCGCACCACGAAGCCGCCGATGCCGCGCTGGCCGCCGTCCAGGTGCTGCAGCCGGCGCCCCAGGCCACGCTGCCCGGCCGCGCGGAAAAGGTGGACATCGCCAGCGCCGCGCTCATCAACGGCATCACCTCGCACACCTTCGACTTCGACGACACCCACCTCAAGACCATCATCCATCCGGCCGGGCCGGTGGCCTCGGCCCTGCTGGCCCTTGGCGAGCACACGGGCGCCAGCGGACGCGAACTGCTCGACGCGCTGGTGCTGGGCATCGACGTGGCCTG
>JAQGMN010000169.1 GCA_028292345.1 Polaromonas sp.
CAAGTAGCCGCCAGAATGGAATGGCGCGGCGGCGAACTGCCCATGAAGGACAAGCTCGATTACCAGTGGAACCACTCCAAGCGCAAGCAAGCCATAGTCCAGGCAGCGTACACACCAGACCGCTTCATAGTGTGCTTCGCCAAGGCCCCGACATTCGCTGAAGCCCTCGCCTACCTCAAGGCAGGCGTACTGTTCTGTACGCTGGCATCCTTGCCCTCCTACTTGGGCTACGTCAGACTCAAGCAGCTTGGCCTTGCAGTGGGCTTCAGCGAGTCCTACACCCTGACCGACGACGCAGGCACAGCGCACCCCGCAGGGTATACGTACAGCGCGGCGGAATAGTGCTTCATAGACGGATGGTGTACCAGTCACAGAAAAGCATGATTTGGTCCAGCAGTTTGCACAGTTAACTTCATCGCTAGAGAATCCAGCGCATTGCCACCGACGCCCTAGGCCAGCAAAGCCACACTACTGTATGAAACCACAGTATCAAGCCATTTTGCGTAATTTCCGCCAAAAACACTCACGACGGACGCCCCTGGATGGAGTTATAAGAAATGAATCTCCAGGCTCTGACTACACACGTGCTATAGTTCAGCTATGTCGTCGTCGTCTGTAGTCAAGGAGCATTCATGGTCATGGTCAAGGTCAAAGCAGAGAAGGTAGTAAGTTACCTTCGTGTCAGCACGAGCAAGCAGTTGAAATCTGGTCTTGGCCTTGAAGCACAGCGCGAGAAGGTCGCTCAGTACGTTGCCGGTGCTGGTGCTGAGTTCCTTGAGGAGTTCTTAGAGGCAGAGACAGGCAAGGGTTCTGACGCGCTGTCCAAGCGCCCACAACTCAAGGCCGCTATCAAGTTCGCCAAGGACAACAAAGCCGTCCTTGTCATCGCCAAGCTCGACCGTCTGGCCCGTAACGTCCACTTCGTCTCTGGCCTGCTGGAAACCGGCGTTCAGTTCAAGTGCTGTGACTTCCCTGAAGCTGATAGGACGATGCTTCACATCTACGCTGCAATGGCCGAACATGACGGACGCCGAATCTCTGAGCGCATCAAAGATGCCTTCGCTGCCAAGAAGGCCAGGGGCGGCATCCTCGGCAACGTCGCCAGCCTGAAGCCCTTCAACGGCGTTCGTGCTACCGATGCTGCCACCTTCGCCAAGACGGTCTATCCAGTGATTCAAGCATTCCAACAGCAAGACTTGCCACAACGTGCCATCGTGCAAAGGTTGAATGACGCAAATATCAAGACCGCCAACGGTGGCGAGTGGAGCCTGATTCAACTACAGAGAGTGATCGCCAGGGCAGCTACAGCAACGGCTTAAACGCCCCTCAAACGTGCAACAGACGAAGCAGCTACGGACGTATCAATTAACCCTTACGCAGCGTCAGAGGCCCCTACAGAGGCCGCCAGCGTAGATATTTCGTCCAATATAGGGCTAAAACACTCCCTCTAGCGCCTTTGTTGAATGGACCACTCGCAAGTGCGGCCGAATTTGATAATGCCGGTTTTCCTCATTGTGCAAGGGGACGATTTCCTAGGCTGAAATCTGAGTTTCACGGAAGGTCGGTTAGCAAATTTTTTTTTGGAAAAAAATTCACCTAAAACCAATCTGCTTACACAGGCGCTTACATGGGTTTTACTGTGCTATCGAAATAATAGCTACAAACCTACTGTTTATATGGTGCGGCTGGCGGGGATCGAACCCACGACCCTTGGCTTCGGAGGCCAATACTCTATCCACTGAGCTACAGCCGCAATGCTGGAAAAAAACGACTTGCGCCAAAAACCGGAGTCCGGGCCTTGAGGCAACCGACCGGCTTGGACAGGCAAAACCGGGCAGAACCACGGATTCTATCAGCCGGGAAGCGCCACGTCATGATTTGCATGGCCGCCGCTATAATGCGGGGCTACTGAAGCAGCCTGCAACAGTCCCCCGACTTTCTGTTTTTTGAGGACGCCATGAGCGCAAACGATCACACCACGGCCCATGAAGAAGCCCACACGGGCCCGATCAAAACCCCCAAGCAGTTGCTGGCAGCGGTTTTTTTCTCTTTTGTTGTTCCGGTTTTTGCAATTATCGGCCTGGTTTATTACGTCGCATCGGCCGACAAGCCCATGTCAGGCGCCGATGATGGCGGGCGAGCCATTGCCGAGCGCATCCAGAAAGTCGGCATGGTGGAAATCCGCGATGCCAACCGCCCCCTTCGCGCAGGCGAGGAAGTCTACAAAGCCCAATGCGTTGCCTGCCACGGATCGGGCGCAGCAGGCGCGCCCAAGTTTGGCGATACCGCAGCCTGGGCGCCCCGCATTGCCACCGGCTATGAGGCGCTGCTGACTTCCGCGCTCAAGGGCAAGGGCGCCATGGCCCCGCAGGGCGGCGGCGACTTTCAGGATGTCGAAATTGGCCGTGCCGTGGTGTACCTGGCCGCCGCCGCAGGCGGCAAGTTTGCAGAACCCGCCGTGCCGGCAGCTGGCGCAGCCGATGCACCCGCTGCCGCAGCGGCTCCCGCCACGCCGGCGGCGCCTGTCGCCGTGGCCGCCGCGACCCCGGCACCGTCAGCAGCGCCGGCTCCTGCAGCGGCGCCAGCCGCGCCCGTCCAGGCGGCAGCCGCCAATTCAGGCGCTGGCGAAGCGCTGTACAAACAGGCCTGCCTGGCTTGCCATGCCGCAGGCGTGGCCGGCGCGCCCAAGTTTGGCGACAAGGCGGCCTGGGCGCCGCGCATCCAGACCGGCATTGACGCCCTGACCACCAGCGTCATCAAGGGCAAGGGGGCAATGCCTCCAAAGGGCGGCTCCGCCGCTTCGGACGCAGACATCCATTCAGCCGTTGTCTACATGGTGAACGCTGCCAAATAAGGGCAGGAGAAACCATAAAAAAAGCCGGTCATTCATTGGCCGGCTTTTTTTCGTCAAAATTCAATGAAAACCGTTGTTTTGGCAGGCTGCATCAGCCTGTACAGCTATGCTTTTTTCATGACTTGCGGGCTGGGGACATAGCCGAACCGTGCCGCCAAGGCACTGGCTTGCAGTTCCTGCGGCACCCACAAGCCCTGGACCACCGCATCGGCGGCATGCGTCATGTCCTGGGTATGGACCAGGCCGAAGCCGAGATCGGTCTCCAGGTAGAGCCGGCCGTGCTCGTCGAGCACGCAGCGCTGGACACGCGCGGGCCGGCCGGTGTGCGCCGTGACGCCAAAATCCGGCGCCGGGCCCACACGCCAGACGAAGGGCGTGGCTTCAAGCTCCACATAGACGCGCTGCGGCCCGTTCTGGAAATACCAGCGGCCGCTGGCATCGTTTTCGTAATTGCGCTGGATGAAGTCAATCAGCTTTTCGTGCTGCAGCAGCGAGCCTTTGCCGGCCGCGGGGCTGCCGCCCTTTTCAGCCGGCGCAAACGGCCCGGCGGCCTGTGCCTGGTCATCGCGCAGGTACCAGTTGCCGCGCGCATCCAGCCCCAGCCAGCCGTAGCAATCGGGAACGTTGGGCCACTTGGCAATCGCTTGTCGAACCATGTCATCCATGCGCTTATTTTGCGCTGCTTTGCCAGCCCCGGGAATTTCAGGGACATGCCGCGGCCTGAAGCTGCGCGGCCAGGAAATCCGCCACGGCCTCGGGCATGGCGCGCACATGCGCCGGGAAACCGGACGACGGAAAGCCGACATGCCCGCCTTGCGCCGGCTGCCACAGCGTCACGTCGGGACTGACTTCGCTGCGCCGGGGCAGGCTTCCGGTAGGAATGAACGGGTCGTTCAGGGCATTGAGCGCCAGCGCAGGAACGGCAATCCGGTGCAGATGCGGCTTGGCCGAGGCCCGCGTCCAGTAGTCGTCCACGCCCTTGAAGCCATGGAGCGGCCCGGTGAACACATCGTCGAACGCATGCAGGTCGCGGGCCGCGAGCAGCGCCGCGCGGTCGAACAGGCCGGGATGCTGGGCCAGCTTTTGCAGCGCCTTGGGGACCATGGACTTGAGGAACATGCGGGTGTAGACCTGCCGGTTGAAGCCGCGCCCGATCGCCCGGCCGCTGGCGGCCAGGTCCAGCGGCGCGCTGACCGAGGCGATGGCAGCCACCACCTGACGCGCTTCGCGCCCCATCTCGCCCGCCCAGCGCATCAGCGCATTGCCGCCCAGCGAGACACCGACCGCCACGACCGGGCCGTGGTGCCCGCTGGCAAAACGCCGGAGCATCCAGTCGATCTCGGCGAAATCGCCCGAATGGTAGGCGCGCGGCGCCAGGTTCATCTCGCCCGAGCAGCCGCGAAAATGCGGCACGGCAAAAGCCCAGCCCCGGCTGCCGGCCACGTCGGCAAAAGCCTGCGCATAGTGGCTGCCAGAAGAGCCTTCCAGTCCGTGAAACAGCACCAGCAGCGGCTGTGCCGATGCCATTTCGTGGTGCACCGAAGCAAGCGCAGCGGGGACCGCAGAGGCCATCCCCCTAACAGCAGGGGCCGCGGAACCGGCTTTGCCGGGCCGTAGGCGCAGCGCCCCCTCGGGGGGCAGCGAACCACACGCAGTGGGGAGCGTGGGGGCTTGATCTGTCCAGTCCACATCGACAAAATCGCCATCGGGCGTGGTCCACCGCTCCCGATGAAAGACAGGCGCCGCCCCGTCAAAGCGGCGCGCGCGCAGGGCCGCCCAGATGGTCTGCATGTTCCCGCCCTGCAGCCACCAGGGGGCGCCGTAGTGCATGGCCGTGTGCACCGGTCAGTGAAGCAGGACGGGCGACTCCGAGACTTCCTGCAACTCGTGCAGGCTGCCGGGGCTCGCATGGTGCGCCACCAGGCGCCAGCCCTGCGCCGTCAGGAAGTACACATTGGTGGCCAGCACATAAGCATGGCGCGGACCTTCTCCGGTCAGCACTTCGATGCGTTCGAGCACGCTGTGCACGCTGGCGCCCAGCGACTGCACCCGGCGCACCTTCAGCGGCTGCACGCGCAGCGAGCCGTTGGCAAACATGGCGTCGAACGCGCTGCGAATGGCGCCGGCGCCGACCAGCCGGGAGCCGCCCGGGTGCACGCAGACCATCTCGTCCTCATCGCCCCAGCAGGCCATGAGCTTGTCGATGTCGCCTTGCTGCAGCGCGTCGTAAAACGCCGCTTCGGTGTCGTCGGGATTGCCGGTGCTGGCGGGGAGGGCTTTGGGTTTTCGCATGGGGGCAATCGAATCAGTCGGAGGATGGCGGAATGGACCCGGTCCGGAATTGTGCGCCTGTCCGGCAAAATTCGGGTGGACCGCACCCGGCTATGGTAGTGTTGCGGCTTGAATTTTTGGAGGCATTTCCATGACATTGCGTTTACTCAGCCTATCTTTCGCCGCCCTGCTGGGCCTGCTGCTCTCGGGCTGCGGCTACAACCAGTTCCAGAGCCTGGACGAGCAGAGCAAGTCGGCCTGGTCCGAGGTGCTGAACCAGTACCAGCGCCGCGCCGACATGGTGCCCAACATCGTCGCCACGGTCAAGGGCGAAGCCGCCTTCGAGCAGGACACGCTGACCAAGGTGGTCGAGGCGCGGGCCAGGGCCACCTCGATGCAGGTGACGCCCGAAACGCTGAACGATCCCGAGGCTTTCGCCAAGTTCCAGGCGGCGCAGGGCGAACTGGGCAGCGCGCTGAGTCGGCTGATGGTGGTCAGCGAACGCTATCCCGACCTGAAGGCCAACCAGGGTTTCCGCGATCTTCGGGTCCAGCTGGAAGGCACTGAAAACCGCATCACCGTGGCGCGCAACCGCTACATCCAGACGGTGCAGGAATACAACGTGCTGGCCCGCAGCTTTCCGAACAACCTGACTGCGATGGTCTTTGGCTACAAGGTCAAGCCCAATTTCGCGGTCGCCAACGAGGCGCAGATTTCCGTGCCGCCGGTGGTTGATTTCAACAAGAAATAAGCAGCGCAGCCGATGACTGCCCGTTGCTTGTTGCAGGCGCTGCTGCTGGCGGCCTGGCTGCCTTTTGCCGGTCTGGCCGCCTGGGCGCAGGGCGTGCAGCCGGTCCCGACCCTGACGGCCCATGTGATGGACAGCACCGGCACCCTGACAGCGGCACAAAAGGCCGCGCTCGAAGCCAAGCTGACGGCTTTCGAGCAGTCACGCGGCGCGCAGGTGGTGCTGCTGATGGTGCCGACCACCCAACCCGAGGACATTGCCGCCTATGCGCAGCGGATCGGCGACAGCTGGAAAATCGGCCGCAAAAGCATCGGCGACGGCCTGCTGCTGGTGGTGGCCAAAAACGACCGCACGGTGCGCATTGAAACCACCAAGGCGCTCGAAGGCGCCATTCCCGACTTGGCAGCCAGCCAGATCATCGAAACTGCGATCACGCCGCGCTTCAAGCAAGGCGACTTTGCCGGCGGGCTCGATGCCGGCGTCCAGCAGATCATGGCGCTGATCACCGGCGAAAAGCTGCCCGCGCCACAGCAGCGCACCGCCAGCCGGAGCAGCAGCGGCGGCTTTGACTGGACGACGCTGGCGGTGTTCCTGTTTTTTGCCGTGCCGATTGGCGGGCGCGTGCTGTCGAGCATGCTGGGCCGCAAGCTGGGCTCGGTGGCTACCGGCGGCGCGGTGGGCGTGCTGGCCTGGCTGTTCACCAGCAGCCTCATCATTGGTGGCATCGCGGCGGCGGCGGGCATGGTGTTTGCCCTGATTTCGGGACTTAGCGGGCTTGGCGGCATGGGCCATGGCGGCCGCTCGTCAGGCTGGGGCGGCGGCTTTGGCGGCGGTGGATTCGGTGGCGGCGGCTTTGGCGGAGGCGGCAACAGTGGTGGTGGCGGCTTCAGCAGCGGCGGCGGCGGGAATTTCGGCGGCGGCGGCGCTTCGGGCAACTGGTAGGCAATTGATGAACAAGCTCACACTTTTATTCAAGCACCTGTGGCTTGATGTCTCCGACACT
>JAQGMN010000180.1 GCA_028292345.1 Polaromonas sp.
GCCCGCCCTGTTTCCTCGCTCAATCCCCCCCTGTAAACAGCGCAGCAGCGCTGATCACCCCGAGTATTTTTTATGGCTATCGCTGAAACACAAGGCGCTCAAATGCGCACCACCTACTGCGGTCTGGTGACCGAAAGCCTGATGGGCCAGACCGTCAGCCTGTGCGGCTGGGTCAATCGCCGGCGCGACCATGGCGGCGTGATTTTTATCGACCTGCGCGACCGCGAAGGCTATGTGCAGGTGGTGTGCGATCCGGACCGGGCCGACATGTTCGGCATTGCCGAAGACGTGCGCAACGAATTCTGCGTTCAGATCAAGGGCCTGGTGCGCGCCCGCCCTGAGGGCACGGCCAACGCCAGCCTGAAAAGCGGCCAGGTCGAGGTGCTGTGCCATGAGTTGATCGTGCTCAATCCCAGCGTCACGCCGCCGTTCCAGCTCGACGACGACAACCTGTCGGAAACCACGCGCCTGACGCACCGGGTGCTCGACCTGCGCCGCCCCTACATGCAGAACAACCTGATGCTGCGCTACCGTGTGGCGATGGAGACGCGCAAGTTCCTGGACGCCAACGGCTTCATCGACATCGAAACGCCCATGCTGACCAAGAGCACGCCCGAAGGCGCGCGCGACTACCTGGTGCCCAGCCGCGTCAATGAGGGCCAGTTTTTTGCCCTGCCGCAGTCGCCCCAGCTCTTCAAGCAGCTCTTGATGGTGGCCGGCTTCGACCGCTACTACCAGATCACCAAGTGCTTTCGCGACGAAGACCTGCGCGCCGACCGCCAGCCTGAGTTCACGCAGATCGATATCGAAACGTCGTTCATGGGCGAGCAGGAAATCCGGGACATGTTCCAGGGCATGATGAGCAACATGTTCAAGACGGTGCTCAACGCCGACCTGGGCGAATTCCCGGTCATGGCCTATGCCGACGCCATGCACCGCTACGGTTCGGACAAGCCCGATCTGCGCGTCAGCATGGAGTTCACCGAACTGACCGATGTGATGGCCGATGTGGACTTCAAGGTGTTCAGCGCGCCGGCCACGACCCCCGGTGGCCGCGTGGTGGCCCTGCGCGTGCCCGGCGGCGCGGAGATCAGCCGCAGCGAGATCGACGCCTACACCGAGTTCGTCAAGATCTACGGCGCCAAGGGCCTGGCCTGGATCAAGGTCAACGATGTGAGCAAGGGCCGCGAAGGCCTGCAAAGCCCGATCGTCAAGAACATCCACGATGCGGCGGTGGCCGAGATTCTGAATCGCACCGGCGCGCAGAACGGCGACATCCTGTTTTTCGGCGCCGACAAGGCCAAGGTGGTGAACGACAGCATCGGCGCACTGCGGCTGAAGGTCGGCCACAGCGCCTTCGGCAAAAAGACCGGCCTGTTCACCAAGGGCTGGAAGCCGCTGTGGGTGGTCGATTTCCCGATGTTCGAATACGACGAGGACGGCAAGCGCTGGAGCGCCGTGCACCACCCGTTCACCGCGCCCAAGGACGGCCATGAGGACTGGATGGACACCGACCCGGGCCGATGCATTGCCAAGGCCTACGACATGGTGCTCAACGGCTGGGAACTGGGCGGTGGCTCGGTGCGTATCCACCGCGCCGATGTGCAGAGCAAGGTGTTCAGCGCGCTGAACATCGGCCCTGAAGAGGCGCAGTTGAAGTTCGGCTTCCTCCTCGACGCGCTGCAGTATGGCGCGCCGCCGCACGGCGGCCTGGCTTTCGGCCTGGACCGCATCGTGACCCTGATGACCGGCGCCGAGTCGATCCGCGACGTGATTGCATTTCCGAAAACCCAGCGCGCGCAGTGCCTGCTGACCCATGCGCCGAGCCCTGTAGATGAAAAGCAGTTGCGCGAACTGCATATCCGTCTGCGCAATCCGTTGCCGCTCTGAACGCGATCACAAGCAGGTAACCAGCCAGAAAAAAGGGCACTTCAAGAGTGCCCTTTTTGCTTTCCGGCTCCACCACCTGCTGGGGCAGGATGACGATCTTTACAGTGCGCTTGGCTGCGCTTCCTGGACGTGGTTGGGATTGGGTCGAAGTCGCTCAGCGCAGGACCAAAACCGGTACGGTGCTGTGCGTCAGCACATGCTGGGTTTCGCTGCCCAGCAGGACCCGCTTGATGCCTTTGCGGCCATGCGACGCCATGACGACAAGGTCGCAGCCATGTTTGGTGGCCGCCGACATGATGGACTCGGCCACCAGGTCGGACTGGGCAACCACCGCCTTGGCCGTGACGCCCTGGGCCTTGGCTTGTTCCTGCACCGCATCGACAACCGCCTGCCCTTTGTCACTCCACTGTTTCTCGGTACGGGCGATGTCGTCCACCGAAATGGTGATCCCACCTTCAAAGTAGCTCACCGGGTAGCGCGGAACGACATACAGCGCGACCAGCTCGGCGCCTATGGCTGCGGCCAGTTCGACCGCGCTGTTGACCGCCGTCCTTGAAAGGTCCGAACCGTCGGTGGCTACAAGAATTCGCTTGTACATGATGCCTTCTCCAATTTGATACAAAGTTTCAGGGTAGGTCCATAGCACTTTCATGGCCTTGATGCAAGTCAAGCGAAGTAAAAAGCTTGGGCGAAGTTATCCCTCGCAGGAATTTCAAAAGGCCCGTCACAAATTGCTAGCAGTTTTTTCTTCCAAATCTACCTGAACTGGGTAGCGAAGTCTGTAACCGCAATAACGTTTTGTAGATAAGTCCTTCTATTCAGCAAACTGCACTCCCATTTGCTTTAAGGTCAATTCCAGAAGCAGATAAAGATAAAGAGATATGGGTTTGCCATGGCCTTTAGTCACAGCGATCAGGAATGCTTTGAAAAAGCAGCGCATCGCCTGATGGCCAGACTGCAAACCCGTGTCTTCAGGAGGAACTATGAAAAGCCAAATGCATTTTGAGATGGATTCCAAGAGAGCGGTTCGGCTGGGGAACAAACGGCCAACCGGTTATCAACTTCGCGGACTGCCCCCTCTCCCCGAAGCGTTCATGGTCAACATTCCCCTGGGATCGAATGAAACCGCACAGGTTCTGGAGGAGCGGCGTGCTTTTGCTGTCGCGGCACAGGCTATCCGCGAGGAAGAAAAGGCGCGCCTGGCCCGGGAGTTGCACGATGAACTAGCGCAGTCATTGACAGCGCTGAAGATGGACACGATCTGGGTTCGCGATCACGCTTCAACCGTACCCGGGACGGTGACTGCGAAACTGACCGAGATGGTGGAACTGCTGGACCGCACGGTGGCCGCCACACGCCGGATGGCCGCCGACCTGCGGCCGCTGATGCTCGATGACCTCGGACTGGTGCCTGCGATCGAATGGCTTGCAAGCAATTTCAAGCAGCGCTGCGGTGTGCCCTGCACACTTTCGATCAATGACGAGATGGGGCTTGAATTGCCCGAGCCGTACGCCACCGCCGTGTTCCGTATCGTTCAGGAGTCGCTGAACAACATCGCCAAGCATGCGGCTGCCTCACAGGTTCTTGTCACGCTGGACAAGACCCTGGATACGGTAACGCTGCGCGTGCAGGACGATGGCTGCGGATTCTTGTCGGATGGCGCGCGCAAGCCCCAATCGCTCGGGCTCATGGGTTTGCGCGAGCGGGCGCATCTCCTTGGTGGAAGCGTTGACATCAGCAGTGCCAGGGGAGAGGGAACGACCGTCGAGGTCAGCATTCCCCTGGACCAGATCGGAGCCCACCAATGATCCGGATCGTGATCGCGGACGACCATGCCATTGTGAGGGAAGGCCTCAAGCGCATCGTCACTTCGGCGGAAGACATGGCCGTGGTGGGTGAGGCGTCCAATGGAATGGAAGTCATGCGGCAGGTGCGGGAGTCTGATTTCGACGTTCTGGTTCTCGATTTGTCCATGCCGGGCCGAAGCGGAATGGAACTGATCAAGCTGGTGCGCTGCGAAAAGCCGAAACTCCGCATTCTCGTGCTCAGCATGCATGAAGAACTGCAGTACGCCGTTCGCTCGATCAAGTCCGGTGCCAGCGGCTACCTGACCAAGGAAAGTGCGCCGACGCAACTGATGCAGGTGCTGCGCAAGATCGCAGCGGGCGGCGCCTTCATCAGCACGGGGGTTGCCGAGCAACTGGCGCTGGGCTCCATGCTGGGCTCCACATCGGCCGCGCATGAAAAGCTCACGGACCGGGAATTCGAGGTCTTCCGTTTGATCGCCATCGGCATGTCGGTCACCGATATTGCCGGGCGGCTGAACCTTTCGGCTAAAACCATCAGCACCCATAAGGCCAATCTCATGCAGAAGATGAATCTGCAAAACCAGAGCGAACTGATTCGTTACGCCATCAAGCACGGCGTGACCGAACCCCTGGAGCCATGAGGCGATTGGCGGGCGGGTTCCTTGCTACC
>JAQGMN010000185.1 GCA_028292345.1 Polaromonas sp.
GCTCGGCCTGGTCGGCATGGCGCTGTCGCCGACCGGCCTGCTGTTCACCCTCACGGCCGGCGTGCTGATCGGCGCGGCGCAGGCGGGCACCACCTATGCGGTGATCTACGGCGTGATCGGCCGCAATATAGCCGCCGACAGGCGCTCCTGGGCCATGGGCGTGGCGGCGGCGGCAGGCTCGTTCGGCCAGTTCCTGATGGTGCCGACCGAGGGTTTCCTGATCAGCGCGCTGGGCTGGCAGACCGCCCTGCTGGTGCTGGGCGGCGCCGTGCTGCTGATCGTGCCGATGGCGCTGGGCCTGCGCGAAAGCAGCTTTGCCGGCGGCGCTCCGGTCAAGCGCGACCAGAGCATCGGCCAGGCGCTGCGCGAGGCGCTGAAATACCCGAGCTTTCAGATGCTGATGGCGGGCTATTTTGTCTGCGGCTTCCAGGTGGTGTTCATCGGCGTTCACATGCCCAGCTACCTCAAGGACAAGGGCCTGTCGCCGCAGGTGGCGGGTTATGCGCTGGCGCTGATCGGACTGTTCAATGTGTTCGGCACCTATGCGGCGGGCGTGCTGGGCCAGAAAATTGCCAAGAAGAAAATCCTTGCGGCGATCTACCTGTCGCGCGCCGTGGTCATCTCCGTGTTCATCGCCGCGCCGCTGAGCCCGGCCAGCGTCTATATTTTTTCCAGCCTGATGGGCCTGCTGTGGCTGTCGACCATTCCGCCCACCAACGCGGTGGTGGCGCAGATCTTCGGCATCCAGCACATGTCGATGCTCAGCGGCTTCATCTTCTTCAGCCACCAGATCGGCTCGTTCATGGGCGTGTGGCTGGGCGGCTTCCTGTACGACCGAACCGGCAGCTATGACATCGTCTGGTACATCGCGATTGCGCTGGGCGTGCTGGCCGCGCTGGTGAACCTGCCGGTCCGGGAAACGCCGATTCACCGGAGCAACCCGGACGGGTTGCCGCAGGGGGCCTGAGATGCTGCGCAAAACCCTGCTGTGGAGCCTGGCCATCCTGGCATCGCTTGGCGTTTTCTCGCTGTATTCCCGGCCCGAGTTCCTGGTCACGCTGGCCAATCAGGTGTGGTCGTGTTTTTAGGCCCTTCCCTTCAAATTTCAAGCCTTTCAGGCTTCCTGCGCAATCAGGGCGTGCCTTGGCAGCTACACAAATGATAGTGAACAAACCTGTGGTTGGCGACCATCATGCGAACGCGGCAGCGCCTTGCGCCTGGGTTCAGCGCTGGTCGCACCTGGTCACGCCGGGCGGCGTGGTGCTCGACGTGGCTTGCGGCCAGGGCCGGCATGCGCGCTGGTTTCATGAACGAAATCATCCCGTTGCGCTGGTGGACCGGTCGCAGGCAGCTATTGAATCCATAGCAATCCCGGCGCCGGCCTGCGAAGCCGTGGTGGCCGACATTGAAAACGGTCCCTGGCCCTTCGCGGGCCGCCAGTTCGATGCGGTGGTGGTCGTCAACTACCTGTGGCGACCGCTGATGCCGACGCTGCTGGCCAGCCTGGCGCCCGGCGGCATCCTGATTTACGAAACCTTTACCCAGGGCAATGAAACGGTCGGAAAACCGTCAAGACCCGATTTCCTGCTGCGCCCCGGGGAATTGCTGGACACCTTCCGCACGCTGCGGATCGTCGCCTTTGAAGACGGGTTCCTCGAAGAGCCCGGCGCAAAAGCGCCGCGTTTCGTCCAGCGCATCGCGGCTGTCCGTGAAGCGGCTAATCAGGCAGCTTCAGGCGATCCGCTGGCGGCGGCAGCGTCCGGCCCGCCCAGATACATCCTGCATTGAGCTCTGGGTAGAATGCACATTTGGCTTTTTGGGCCGGCCTTCAATGCCTTGAAGCCGCCTCATCACTCCAGCCATGACGATACAAGCACGACATGAACCCCATTACTGGCAGCATTGTTGCTCTGGCAACCCCCTTGCATGAAGACGGCAGCGTCGACTACGCCACGCTGCGCAAACTCGTTGACTGGCACATTGCCGAGGGCACCGACTGCATCGGCGTGGTCGGCACCACCGGCGAATCGCCCACGGTGAACGTCGAGGAGCATTGCGAGATCATCCGCGTCTCGGTCGAGCAGGCCGCAAAACGCGTGCCGATCATGGCCGGCTGCGGCGCCAACTCGACCGCCGAGGCCATCGAACTGGCGAAATTCGCCAAGGAGGTCGGCGCCGACTGCCAGCTGCAGGTCGTGCCCTATTACAACAAGCCGACGCAGCAGGGCCAGTACCTGCACTTCAAGGCGATTGCCGAAGCCGTGGGTGACCTGCCGCTGGTGCTCTACAACGTGCCCGGCCGAAGCGTGGCCGACATGGCGCATGCCACGGTATTGCGCCTGGCCGAAGTGCCCGGCATCGTCGGCATCAAGGAAGCCACCGGCAACATCGAGCGCGCCCAGTGGCTGATCAAGGAAGTGCCCCAGGGCTTTGCGGTGTATTCGGGCGACGACCCGACGGCGGTGGCGCTGATGCTCTGCGGCGGCCAGGGCAACATCAGCGTGACGGCCAATGTCGCGCCCCGGCTGATGCACGAGCTGTGCATGGCAGCCGTGGCCGGCAATGTCAGGCTGGCCATGGAACTGCAGTTCAGGCTCCTGCCGCTGCACCGCAACCTTTTTGTCGAAGCCAATCCCATCCCGGTCAAATGGGCCATGGCCCGCATGGGCCTGTGCGGCAACACGCTGCGCCTGCCCATGACACCGCTTGAACCCGGCAACGAAGCCGCCGTCGAGAACGCCTTGCGCGCTTGCGGCCTGATCTGATTTTTAAGGGAACCCCACGTGAAGACATTGCCGAGAACCCTCCAGCGCCCTGCCCTGCGCAAAGCCCGCAGCGCAGCCGCCCTTTCCGCGCTGGTCGCCGCCAGCCTGCTGGCAGGCTGCTCCACCATCCGGGACACGATGGAAGGCGAGCGGGTCGATTACAAGTCGAGCGGCGCCAAAGCCCCGTCGCTGGACGTGCCGCCCGACCTGACCCAGCTCAGCCGCGACACCCGCTACGTGGTGCCGGGCACGGCCGTCAGCGCCAGCAGCTACCAGATCGCCCAGCCGGCGCAGACCGTCACCACGGCGGCCGCATCGGTCGGCGATGTGCGCATCGAGCGCGCCGGCAACCAGCGCTGGCTGGTGGTCAACCGTCCGGCCGACAAGCTCTGGACACCGGTGCGCGATTTCTGGCTGGAAAGCGGCTTCCTTCTGGCGCAGGACCAGGAAAACCTCGGCATCATGGAAACCGACTATGCCGAAAACCGCGCCAAGCTGCCGCAGGACTTCATCCGCAATGCCCTGGGCAAGGTCCTGGACAGCCTGTACTCGACCGGCGAGCGCGACAAGTTCCGCACCCGCCTGGAGCGCCGGCCCGACGGCGGCACCGAAATCTACATCAGCCACCGCGGCATGGAGGAAATCGTCACCGGCACCAAGAGCGGCGGCAGTTCGGCCAACGGCGACGGCACGATCTGGCAGCCGCGCGCAACCGATCCCGAACTCGAAGCGGAGTTCCTGCGCCGCCTGATGGTCAAGCTCGGCGTGACGCAGGAGCAGTCCAAGGCGCTGATTGCCTCGGGCGCCACGGCGCAGACATCGCGCATCGCCATGGTCAACAGCCTGCCGGTGGTGCAGATCGACGAAGGCTTCGAGCGCGCCTGGCGCCGCGTCGGCCTGGCACTGGACCGCACCGGTTTCACCGTCGAAGACCGCGACCGCAGCCAGGGCACCTACTTCGTTCGTTATGTCGAGCCGGTGGCCAACAAGGGCGAACCGGGCTTTTTCAGCAAGCTGTTCAGCGGCTCGGCTGCGGCCGCCATGCCGCTGAAATACCGCATTTCCGTCAAGAGCGAAGGTGAAAAATCCACCGTTTCGGTCCTGAATGCCCAGGGAACGCCCGAGTCGTCTGCCAATGCCCAGCGCATTGTCCAGGTGATTGCAGACGACCTGAAATAAGCACCGCCACGGCGGCGCGGACCAGCGGGCGGTTGATGTTGCGATTCAAAAGCCTGGGCAGCGGAAGCGGCGGCAATGCCACACTGGTGGAAGCCAGCGGCCTGCTGCCTTTCCGGCTGCTGGTCGATTGCGGCCTGGGCATCCGGCAGCTCGCCGTGCGACTGGCCCAGGTCGGGCTGCTGACCGAGAACATCGATGCGGTGTTCATCACCCATGAGCATGGCGACCACATCGGCTGCGCGCATGCGCTGTCGCTGCGCCACCGGATTCCGGTCTGGATGAGCCAGGGCACGCATGCGGCCATCGGTTCGCCTGACTTTGACGGCTTGCTGCATACCGCCCGCGATGGAAAAGCAATTGACCTGGGCGGTCTGCAGCTCATGCCGTTTTCCGTTCCGCACGATGCCCGGGAACCGCTGCAACTCAGTTGCACCGATGGCTCGGCCAAGCTGGGCATCCTGACCGACCTGGGCCATGCCACGCCGCAGGTGGTGGCGCATCTGCAGGCCTGCCATGCCTTGCTGCTGGAATCCAACCACGACACCGACCTGCTGGACCAGTCGGCGTATCCCCCTTTCCTAAAGCGCCGGGTGGGCGGCGACTATGGCCATCTGTCGAACGCGGCCGCCGCCGCGATTGCCTGTGCCGTGACCCATGGCGGCCTGAAGCACCTGGTCGCTGCGCACTTGAGCGCCAAAAACAACCGGCCCGGCCTGGTCCAGGATGTGCTCGCCAATGCCCTGGGCTGCCGGCCCGGCGACATCGTGGTGGCCGGGCCAGCCGTCGGCACGCCGTGGCTGCAGCTTTGAAAAGACCATGAAAAAAGCCGCCCGGAGGCGGCTTTTTTGAAATCGGGAAGTGATTACTTCGCAGCGGATGCAGCAGCACCGGCGGAAGTGGCAGCGCTGCCAGCAGCAGAAGCGGCATCGGTAGCGGCGCTGACAGCGGCGTTGGCCGAGTCAGCAGCGGCGGAAGCGGCGCCGGTGGCGGCTGCAGCAGCGGCGGAAGCAGAAGGCGACTCTGCAGGAACGACAACCACCGAAGGAGCAGGTGCTGCTGGAGCAGCGACTTCTTCTTTTTTACCGCAGGCGGCCAGGGCAACAGCAGCAACGATAGCGGCCAGTACGAGGGACTTGTTCATTTTTACGATCCTTGATGATATTTAAGAAAACAATTTGCGGAAATTGTCAAAACCCTAGCTCAAACCAAAATTCGAGTGATGTCCTGACCTGTGGGGAAAGGACTCGAGCTCTTTCTACCCAGCCTTAAATTATATGCTGTCAAGCACAAGCATGAAAACCCTAAACCGGCTGAAATAAGTTGTATGGAGCTGGCCTGCAACCGTAAAACCACATTCAGAGCCCGAGAACGCTCGAAGGAAAACCAGCTGAACTGCCTGAAAGGTGTTCGTTGAGGCGCTCTTTCAAAGCGGTGCGGCGGGCCAGGTCCGCGCCGGCAACGCCTGTGCATCGCAGGCTGTCGAGCCGCTCAAACACCCATACCGGACTCCACAACGCGCTCGGCAGGCACCCCGCCGAAGCCGCGCCACTTTTGCGGCACTCGACCACATGCGACCAGGTCTGCCGCCAGGTGACGAAGCGCGCATGCTGGCGGACCACGGTGTCGTAATGTCCGGCCAGCAGAGTGAGCTTGCGGCCGCTGCTCGCCCAGTCGTTCAGCGCCTGGGCCACTGCGCGTTCGCCCAGCGGCCAGTCGCCGAAGTCCGGATCGCACCAGATCATTTCACGCCAGCCCTGCATCGCGGCTGCAGCCAGGGCCTGGCGAACCAGTGCGGCGAATTCGACCCGGCCGCTGAAACGGCCGTCGGGCAGTGTCGAAGGCGAAGCGCCTGCCGGTCCGGAAGTCATGGTGCCTGCTCCCGGATTCAGCGCAAGCCCGGGCCTTCCGGCCCTGCTGGCAGCTCGGCTTCGTTTTGATGGAGCCAGCCGGCTTCATGCCAGTCGCCCAGCAAGGCGATGGCGCTTTTGCCCGCCTTGCGCAGGTCACGCGCTAGCAGATGGCGCTGGTTGGCCAGGCGCTGCATCAAGGCGGCATCGGCGCCCCTGGCCCGGTAGCTTTCGCCGTTGATGAAGATGTGGTCGCTGTCATACATCATGCGGGTGCGCGCATCGAGCGCAATGCCGGTCTGGCCGGCCTTGGCGGCTTCGCCATCCCAGGCCTGCCCGGGTTCGTCGAACCAGATGCCCGGCTTGGGCTCGGACAGGGATTCCCCCAGCGCGCACGCCAGCGCCAGCGGGTCCTTCAGGGCGTCAAGCACCGCCTGCCGGGCAAAATCCGCCAGGCCGGCCGGCATGGCGGCCGGCGTTTCGGTGGCGGGCTGCGCGGGGTCGCGGTACATGCGCTTCGGGACGGCGCGCGCGCCCTCGCTTTCTTGCTCACAAGATTCGGCCGCTTCCTCGCCCATTTCAGCCAGCCGGTGCAGCAGGTCGGAGGTCAGTTCGCCCTGCACCGGACAGCGAAAGCCAATCGAGTACGTCATGCAGTCGGCGGGCTTTCCGTCCGGCCCGACGCTGGCCTCGGCAATGCCGTCATGGGCATAGCGCGGCGGCAGGTAGAGCATGTCGCCGGCCTCCAGCACGAATTCCTCGTCGGCCTCGAAGTTCTGCAAAATTTTCAGCGGCACGCCCGGCTGCAGGGAAAAGTCCTTCTGCTTGCCGATTTTCCAGCGCCGGCGGCCGCTGGCCTGGAACAGGAACACGTCGTAGCTGTCGAAATGCGGGCCCACGCCACCGCCCGGCGTGGCAAACGAGATCATCAGGTCATCCATGCGCGCATCGGGAACGAAGCGGAACTGCTGCAGCAGCGCATGGCCGGCCGGCTCATGCAAATCCACACCCTGAACCAGCAGCGTCCAGCCTTGCTGGCCCAGCGGCGGCAGGCTCCGCGTGGCAAACGGCCCTTTCTTCAGCGTCCAGCCCTTGTCCTGCTGGACGATCAGGCGCGACTCGACCTCCTCCCGCGAAGCCAGCTTGGCCAAACCGGCGCGGCTGAGAAACGGCTGGTAGCCGGGAATGGCCTGGCGCACCAAAAGAGGCTTTTTCTGCCAGTGGCGGCGCATGAACTGGGCGGGGGTAAGACCGGCTAGAAGGGAGAGGGGCAAATTGACATCCATGGGACAATTGTCGGATGAAAATCACCCCGCAATGCGTCGTTGCCCTGACCTGGACGCTGAAAGACACTTTGGGCGATGTGCTGGACGAACTGGACGAGCCGGTCGAGTTTTTGCTCGGCGGCAAGGACCTGCTGGCCAGCATCGAGGAAGCGCTGCTCGGCCATGCGGCCGGCGACACGCTGGAGCTGCACCTGGAGCCGGAAAACGCCTTTGGCGACTACGATGAAAACCTGGTGTTCCTGGAGCCGCGCAGCATTTTTCCGGCCGAACTCGAAGAAGGCATGACGTTTGACGGCGCGGCCATGCCGGCTGGCGCCACCGCGCAGATTCCGCCTGGGCACATCTACACCGTGACCGACATCTACCCCGAGCATGTGGTGCTCGACGGCAACCATCCGCTGGGCGGCATTGCGATCCGGCTGGCGCTGAAGGTCGAATCGGTTCGCGAAGCCACCGGGCCGGAGATCGGCCAGGGTTCGCTGGGCACCGGTTTTTTCAAGCTGGAGTCCACGGCCAACGGAAACGACACGCTGCACTGAAAACGCGCCCTATTCTCAACCGCCCATGAAAAAGCGGCGCCGCAGACCCAACTGCGGCGCCGCTCTTGCGTCAGGCTGCCTGCGGATCAGTAGCGGAACAGCTGGTTGTTCTGGATCCTGACGCGGTCGCCGATGCGCAACTCACCAGTTGCCGGCACGTCGTAGGCGCGGGCGCCGCCATTGTCGAGCTGAACGGTGACCCGGTAGGTCTGGCTGGCGTTGGCATTGCGGTTGTTGTTCTGGATCGCATTGCCGGCCACGGCGCCCCCAACGGCGCCGGCGATCGTGGCAAAGTCACGGCCGGAGCCGCCACCGATCTGGCGGCCGACCACCGCGCCGGCAACGCCGCCCAGCACCGCGCCGATGCCGGGACCCTGCGCCTGCGGCTGGCCCTGGAACACCTCGATGTTGTTGACGCGGCCGTACTCGACGTAATTGCCCTGCTGGTTCTGGGCAGGATACTGCGATTGCGCAGGATATTGCGGTTGCGCCGGGTACTGGGATTGCGTGGGGTACTGGTTCGGATACTGGCTCGGGTAGGGGCTCTGGCCCGGGTACGCCGGCGCCGGATACGACGACTGGTTGTCCATGGGCACGCTGCCGCATGCGGCCAGACCGGCCAGAACAAGCACTGAAGCGGTCACTGAGACAAAGCGGGAAATGCGGCGCATGGAATTCTCCTGGATGAAGTCATTGAAATTCCTTCCTGCCTGGGCTTTTCTTTATTAACTCAGCCAAGGATGAAGAAATCTGAAGGGTTGATTTAAAAGGCAGGCGGACAGTATCTAGGTCAGGTCCAAAGCTGAAGGAATGTGAGTCTTTGTAACCATTTCGCGTAGGACAGACCTCACGCCTTGCCTGGGCCTGCGCGGTTGCCTGTTCAGGCTTTTCCTGTCGAGCCGTAACCGCCCTCGCCGCGTTCGGTGGCGACGAACTCGCTGACCAGATTGAACTGCGCCTGCACCACCGGAATGATCACCAGCTGGGCAATGCGCTCCATCGGCTCGATGGTGAAAGGCACGTCGCTGCGGTTCCAGGCGCTCACCATGAGCTGGCCCTGGTAGTCGCTGTCGATCAGCCCGACCAGGTTGCCCAGCACGATGCCGTGCTTGTGGCCCAGCCCGGAGCGCGGCAGGATCATGGCAGCGTAGCCGGGGTTGTGCAGGTAGATGGCCATGCCGGTGGGAACCAGCTGCCAGGCGTTGGCGGCCAGCGTCAGCGGCGCGTCCAGGCAGGCGCGCAGGTCCAGGCCGGCGCTGCCGGGCGTGGCATAGGCGGGCAGATTGTCCTGAAGGCGTGGGTCGAGGATCTTGATGTCGATGTTCATGGCTTGTTTCGCGGAAAGGAAGATGGGACTTTCGGGATGTCTTGGGCGGCGCGCGTGGCCCGCCCGGGCAGTTCCCTGAGGAAAGCGCCCGGCGACCCGGACCGCAGACTGTAGACCACATACACCGCGAGCAAGGGAATGAACAAAAACCCGGCGCCAGGCACGAAATGGCCCAGGACCTGCGTGGCCACCCACAGGCCGGCGGCCCATTGAAGGTGCCGCATAAACGCCATGGGCGCCACCGTTTGCAGCCCCGCCTTCGCGGATGGCAGGCCAGCCAGTGCCACCGGCGCGCCAGCCGTTGCCGCCGCTTCCCTTGTCACCGCCTGGGCGGCCGTCAGCCGTTCAACATAGCGGACAAAGTCCCCGTCGGGCGGGGTATTCGAAGGCTGCATCATGAGGCGGCTTTCTGCCTGGGGGGCACATGGGCTTGAATCCGGGCGGCAATTTCGCCGACCAGCTTGCGCGCCAGCGACCGCTTGGACGCCCGGGGCAATTCAAAGCTGCCCTGCGCATCGATCAGCAGTAGCGCATTGTCGTCGTGGCCGAAGGTGTCGGGGCCGATGTTGCCGACCAGCAGCGGAACCTGCTTGCGCAGCCGCTTGGCCTGCGCGTTTTCCAGCAGGTCGTGGCTTTCCGCCGCAAAGCCGACGCAAAACAGCCGGCCCGCCTGCGCGGCCGTCGACCGGGCAACAGTCGCCAGGATGTCGGTGTTTTCGGTAAAGCTCAGCTGCGGCGTCTGCCCCGAGCCGTCTTTCTTGATTTTCTGCGCCGACGGATCGGCCGGCCGCCAGTCGGCCACGGCCGCTGTTGCTATGAAAATAGTAGCTGACTGCGCCCGTTCAGCAACCGCAGAGAGCATATTCGATGCAGATTTCACGTCGATTCGCGTGACGCCGCGCGGCGTGACCAGGCTGACCGGTCCGGCCACCAGCGTGACCTCGGCGCCGGCTTCGCGCGCGGCTCTGGCAATCGCAAAGCCCATCTTGCCGCTCGACAGGTTGGTGATGCCGCGCACCGGATCGATCGCTTCATAGGTCGGTCCGGCCGTGACCAGCACGCGCTCGCCGCTCAAAATCTTGGGCGTGAAAAAGGCAATCAGGTCTTCGAGCAGCTCGTCCGGCTCCAGCATGCGGCCGTCGCCGGTTTCGCCGCAGGCCTGGAAACCGGTGCCGACGCCGAGCACCGTGGCGCCGTCCTGCACCAGTTGCGACAGGTTGCGCTGGGTGGCCGGGTGCGCATACATCTCGCGGTTCATCGCCGGCGCCACCAGGAGCGGCACCCGGTCCACGGGGCGCGCCAGGCACATCAGGCTCAGCAGCTCGTCGGCCCGGCCCTGGACCAGACGGGCGATGAAATCGGCGCTGCACGGCGCGATCAAGATGGCATCGGCTTCGCGCGACAGGTTGATGTGTGCCATGCCGTTCGGCTCGCGGCCGTCCCACTGGCTGGAGTACACCGGCCGGCCGCTGAGCGCCTGCATCGTGACCGGCGTGATGAACTGCGCGGCCGCTTCGGTCATCACCACCTGCACCGTGGCGCCGGCCTTGATGAGCCCACGGCACAGTTCGGCCGACTTGTAACAGGCGATGCCGCCCGACAGGCCGAGCACGATGTGTTTGCCGGCCAGGTCGGGCGCGTTTGCTTGATTTGTCATGGCTGGCAATGTATCAGCTAAGCACGGCCGGCCGGCGGGCCTTGCGGCTTCGCCTCCACCGGCAAAACCCTGCCTGGCGGCGCCGGGATGGCCCCGGCGCGCTGGGTGCAGCGCCGCGTCACCGGCATCCAGAGATGTTTGACAACTATTATTTCGATAGCTGGCAGTGCAGATGCAGCATGCGCCAACCGCTTGTTTTGCCATGAATTTATCCATTCCACGCTTGCAGCGCACCAAAACCCGGCCTGCAATTCCGGCAATACGCCCGGCACAGTTTCCTCAAGGGCGCAGCCGTCTGCGCCGGACAGCCAACCCCTATAATCTCCGTTTACCACCTCAGCGAACTTGCAGGTTCGCACAACGGCATGACCAAATTTGTCTTCGTCACCGGCGGTGTGGTGTCTTCCCTGGGCAAGGGAATCGCCTCAGCCTCCCTGGCCGCGATCCTTGAATCGCGCGGCCTGAAGGTCACCCTCATCAAGCTCGACCCCTACATCAATGTAGACCCGGGAACCATGTCGCCTTTCCAGCACGGCGAGGTGTTCGTGACCGAAGACGGCGCCGAGACCGACCTGGACCTGGGCCACTACGAGCGTTTCGTCGAAACGCGGATGCGCAAGGCCAACAACTTCACCACCGGCCAGATCTACCAGAGCGTGCTTGAAAAGGAACGCCGCGGCGACTACCTCGGCAAGACGGTGCAGGTGATTCCGCACATCACCAACGAAATCCAGGACTTCATCAAGCGCGGCGCGCGCTATGACACGCCGGACGCGGTCGATGTGGCGATCGTCGAGATCGGCGGCACGGTGGGCGACATCGAGTCCCTGCCCTTTTTAGAGGCGGTTCGCCAGATGAGCCTGCGCATGGGGCCGAACAACACCGCCTTCGTGCACCTGAGCTACGTGCCCTGGATCGCGGCCGCCGGCGAACTCAAGACCAAGCCGACGCAGCACACCGCCAAGCAGTTGCGCGAGATCGGCATCCAGGCCGACGTGCTGCTGTGCCGCGCCGACCGCCGCATTCCCAACGAGGAGCGCGAAAAAATCTCGCTGTTCTCGAACGTGCCCGAATGGGGCGTGATCTCGATGTGGGACGTGGACACCATCTACAAGGTGCCGCGCATGCTCCACGAGCAGGGGCTGGACGGCCTGATCTGCGACAAGCTGCGACTGAACACGCCGCCGGCCAACCTCAAGCGATGGGACGACCTGGTCTATGAAACCGAGCATCCGAAGTCCGAGGTCAGCATCGCCATGGTCGGCAAGTATGTCGAACTGAGCGACAGCTACAAGTCGCTCAACGAAGCGCTGCGCCACGCCGGCATGAAGAACCATGCCAAGGTGCGCATCACCTATTTCGATTCCGAAACCCTGAACCCCGACACCGTGTCGTGCCTGGCCGCCTTCGACGGCATCCTGGTGCCCGGCGGCTTCGGCATCCGCGGCGTCGAAGGCAAGATCTGCGCGGCGCGCTTTGCCCGCGAGAACAAGATTCCCTACCTGGGCATCTGCCTGGGCATGCAAGTGGCGACCATCGAATTCGCGCGCCATGTCGCCGGGCTGAAGGATGCCAACAGCACCGAGTTCGACCCGGTCACGCCGCATCCGGTGATTGCCTTGATCACCGAATGGAAGGACGCCGACGGCACCATCAAGACGCGCCATGCCAAGTCCGACCTGGGCGGCACAATGCGCCTGGGCGCGCAAAGCTCCGACGTGACGGCGGGCAGCCTGGCGCACCAGATCTACGGCAGCGTGGTGACCGAACGCCACCGCCACCGCTACGAAGCCAATGTCAACTACCTCGACGCGCTGCGCAAGTCCGGCCTGATCATTTCCGCGCTCACGCAGCGCGAGCACCTGACCGAAATCGTCGAACTGCCGCAGGCGGTGCATCCCTGGTTCGTCGGCGTGCAGTTCCACCCTGAATTCAATTCGACGCCGTGGAACGGCCATCCGCTGTTCAATGCCTATATTGCCGCCACGCTGGAACAGCGCAATGCGGCCGGCCAGGCAAAGACGCCGGACGCGGGCAAACCCCTCAAAGTGGTGGCATCGGCATGAGGCCTTGCGGCTTCGGCATGGGACGGGATCCGCAGCCTGCCTTGGCTGCCGGCCCGAAGGCCGTGCCGTTCAGGCACACAAAGTCCTGCCTGGAAACGCGGCTCTGTCCAGACCGCACGGCCCCGAACATCGGCTTTTCGACAATCAGCTTCAACTAAACCGCCCAAGGAACGCCATGCCCGCTGCCTACATCATGGTTGACATGCTGATCACCGACATGGCGCAGTACCAGCAGTACATGGCCCAAGCGCCTGCGGCCGTTGCGGAGGCAGGCGGCGAATACCTGGTGCGCGGCGGCCGCTTCGAGGCGCTGGAAGGCCAGTGGCAGCCCAGCCGCATTGCCCTGCTGCGCTTTCCCAGCTACGAGAAGGCCAAGGCCTTCTACGACGGCGAAATGTACCGGGCAGCGCGGGCCAGGCGCCAGGGCGCGACCCAGTTCTTCAACATGGTGCTGGTCGAGGGCACGCCGTCGCCAGTCTGACAAACTTCTTCTTTCTACTTCCCAAGGAAAAACATGAGCGCAATTGTTGACATCGTCGGCCGCGAGATTCTCGACAGCCGTGGCAACCCCACCGTCGAATGCGACGTGCTGCTGGAATCGGGCGTGATGGGCCGGGCGGCCGTGCCGTCGGGCGCCTCCACCGGCTCGCGCGAAGCGATCGAGCTGCGCGATGGCGACAAGTCTCGCTACCTCGGCAAGGGCGTGCTCAAGGCCGTCGGCTATATCAACAACGAGATTTCCGAAGCCGTGCTCGGCCTGGACGCCAGCGAGCAGGCCTTCCTCGACAAGACGCTGATCGACCTGGACGGCACCGAGAACAAGTCCCGCCTGGGCGCCAATGCCATGCTGGCCGTCAGCATGGCCGTGGCCCGCGCCGCCGCCGAGGAAGCCGGCCTGCCGCTGTACCGCTACTTCGGCGGCATGGCCGCGGTGCAGATGCCCGTGCCCATGATGAACGTCATCAACGGCGGCGAGCATGCCAACAACAACCTCGACCTGCAGGAGCTGATGATCATCCCGATCGGCGCACCGAGCTTTCGCGAAGCCCTGCGCTACGGCGCCGAGGTGTTCCACGCGCTGAAGAAAATCCTGCACGACAAGGGCATCAGCACCGCCGTGGGCGACGAAGGCGGCTTTGCGCCGAACGTGCCCAACCATGAAGCGGCGATCCAGATGATCCTGGAAGCCATCGACAAGGCCGGCTTTGTCGCCGGCGAGCAGATCGCGCTGGGACTGGACTGCGCCGCCTCCGAGTTTTACAAGGACGGCAAGTACGAACTGTCCGGCGAAGGCCTGAGCCTGACCGCCCAGGCCTGGACCGACATGCTGGCGACCTGGGTCGACAAGTACCCGATCATCAGCATCGAGGACGGCATGGCCGAAGGCGACTGGGACGGCTGGAAAATCCTCACCGAGCGCCTGGGCAAGAACGTGCAGATCGTCGGCGACGACCTGTTCGTCACCAACACCAAGATTTTGAAGGAAGGCATCGACAAGGGCATCGCCAACTCGATCCTGATCAAGATCAACCAGATCGGCACGCTGACCGAGACCTTTGCCGCCATCGAGATGGCCAAGCGCGCCGGCTACACCGCCGTGATCTCGCACCGCTCGGGCGAGACCGAGGACAGCACGATCGCCGACATCGCGGTCGGCACCAACGCCGGGCAGATCAAGACCGGCTCGCTGTCGCGCTCGGACCGCATGGCCAAGTACAACCAGCTGCTGCGCATCGAGGAAGAGCTGGGCGACACCGCGTCCTACCCGGGCCGCGATGCCTTCTACAACCTGCGCTGAAACGTTTTTTGAAAACCAAGGGCAAATGCTGGGGTCAGACCCGCTG
>JAQGMN010000195.1 GCA_028292345.1 Polaromonas sp.
GCCGCGGCGGCAACGCCGCCATACAACATGTTTCTGCGATTCACTCGTCAAGCTCCGGAAGGGATGGACAGCAATTTTTGCACGGCCGCCAGGTCGCCGCGCGGCGTACGGCCTTTGGCATCGGGCCGCAGGGCGCCGCGCAGGTCGTCATGGTCATAGACCATCAGGTGAATGCCGATGTTTTCATTCAGCGGCTGGCACAGGCTGCTCAGGGAAAGCGCCTCGACGCTGCCGCCGGTGAAACCGGTCACGGTGCGTGGCTCGTAATCGACGTTGTGCTCGATCAGCGCAATCTCGGCCGATTTCGGGTCGTCGCAAAACAGCTGGATATAGATGTCGGACAGCCGGGTCGCCGTGCCGTGCCAGACGGCGCCGGCCAGGTAAGGCCGGAACGGCGCCAGGCGCTGCATCCACACCAGCGCCAGCTCGCGCAGCGCGGCCAGCTCGGCCGGCTGGGTGTCGGCACAGAACAGTTCGATGTATTCGCGCACGGCGTCTTCCATCTCGCCGTTGTCGGGCAAGGCGGTGCGCGCGGGCAGGGCCAGCTGCTTGAGCGCGCGGCGTTTGGCCGGGCCGTATTCCAGCCCTTCTTCCACCACCAGCGCCGCGGCCGTGGCGGCAATTTCAGCTTTGAGGGTATTCACTTTCAGGATCGACTGGCCGTGATGCCAGGAGCGAGTTCAGGTGTTCAAGTTTTGAAGAAAAGCGCAAAAGCAATTGTGCCCACATTGGGGCCACCGCCACGCCAAAAGTTCGGCAGAATCCGTAACTGCTATCAAAAATGCAGCTGCCTGCGCAGGCTGAGAGTGCGCTGGAGCCATAATTTTCTTAAAAAGCAGCCCCTCCGCAGCGGCTACTTAAAATACCGGCGATGCACATACATATTCTGGGAATCTGCGGGACTTTCATGGGCGGCCTGGCCGCGCTGGCGCGCGAGGCGGGCCACAAGGTGACGGGTTGCGACACCGGCGTCTATCCGCCGATGAGCGACCAGCTGCGCGGCCTGGGCATCGAGCTGATCGAAGGCTACAGCGCCGACCAGATGGCGCTGGCGCCCGATGTGTTCGTGGTGGGCAACGTGGTGTCGCGGGCGCGGCTGGCCGACGGAAAACCGAAATACCCGCTGATGGAAGCCATCCTGAACAGCGGCCAGCCGTATACGAGCGGCCCGCAGTGGCTCTCGGGCCATGTGCTGCACCACCCGACGCACCATGCCACCGGCCCGCGCCATGTGCTGGCCGTCGCCGGCACGCACGGCAAGACGACCACGACCGCCATGCTGGCCTGGATTCTGGAATGCGCCGGCCTGCAGCCGGGTTTTCTGATCGGCGGCGTGCCGCTGAACTTCGGCGTGTCGGCGCGGCTGGGCACGGGCAATGCCTTCGTCATCGAGGCCGATGAATACGACACCGCGTTTTTCGACAAGCGCAGCAAGTTTGTCCACTACCGCCCGCGCACGGCGGTGCTGAACAACCTGGAATTCGACCATGCCGACATTTTTGACGACCTGGCGGCCATCGAACGGCAGTTCCATCACCTGGTGCGCACCGTTCCTTCGCAGGGCCGGGTGGTCGTCAATGCGAACGAAGCCAGCCTGCAGCGCGTGCTGGCCCAGGGCTGCTGGAGCGGGCAGGTGCCGTTCGGCGGCACGCTTGACCACGGCGGCTTCACCGCGCTGGGCGAGCCTGGCGACTTCAAGGTGCTCAGGGCGGGGGTTGCGGTGGCGCGGGTGCAGTGGGCTATCTCCGGCGTGCACAACCAGTTGAATGCCCTGGCCGCCATGGCGGCGGCCGAGCATGTCGGCGTGCCGCCCGAGGCCGCCGCCGAGGCGCTGGCGTCGTTCCAGAACGTCAAGCGGCGCATGGAAGTGCGCGGCAGGGTAGCGCGCGAAGGCGGCGACATCACGGTGTATGACGATTTCGCCCACCATCCGACGGCCATCCACACCACGGTCGATGGCCTGCGCCGCCAGCTGAACAGCGCGGGCAAAGGCGCCGAACGCATCCTGGCGATTTTCGAGCCGCGCAGCAACACGATGAAGCTCGGCGCCATGACCGCGCAACTGCCCTGGAGCCTGGAGAGCGCCGACCTGGCGTTCTGCCATGCCGGCGGGCTGGACTGGGATGCGCGGGCCGCGCTGGCGCCGCTGGGCGAACGCGCGCAGGTGGCGGACGAGCTGGACCCACTGCTGGCGCAGGTCAAGGGGGCTGTCCGGCCGGGCGACCACCTGCTGTGCATGAGCAATGGCGGCTTTGGCGGGATTCATGCGAAATTGCTGGCCGCGCTGGCCGATTGAAGCAATTTGCCAAACGATGCCAAATCGCTATTAAAAATATAGCTATCAGTCCTTGTGATACTTGCGCAATAGACCTAAACACCTCGAATTTCCGAGCCCGACAGGTCCTGCGCGGCCGGTCAGAAATAATCCGCATCCCGGTTCATCCTGGCTTGCGCTTTCAGCCAGCGCTTGAAGCCCGCGTCGTCCTGCACCAGCGCAATGTCGGCTTCCATGAACGCCAGTTCGTCCTTCAGGTCTTTCGCCTCCTGTTCAAGCTGGCGACGCAGCATGGCGGCGCTCGGCGCCTGGTAGAACGCCAGGTCGAACTCATCCTGAAGCTGCCGTTGCCGGGCAAACAGTTCGCGCTCCAGTTCATCGGCCTGCTGCTTGAGCAGCAGACTCATGGCGGCAATGCGCTCCTCGGGTTGCTGCAGCATGCCCTGCATGTCGGCCTGGGCGATGCGCAACTGCAGGTGCAGCAGCGCCACCAGGTCCTGCCGGGCATAGGCGGCGTTGGCTTCGCTCATCAGGGCGGTTTTGCGCTGGTGCTCGGCCGGGTCGCGCTCGCGGTCGGGGTGCAGCGCGCTGGCCAGCTGGCGGTAGACCTGGCGCAGCACGGTGTCGGCATTCTCCTGCTGCTGCTCGGCCTTGCGCTGGGCCGGCGTGGGTTGTTTCTTTTTTCGTCTGGCCTGGGCCGCCTCGCGCTTGGCCTCTTCGGCCTGCACCGCCTCGTGCAGGCGCTCGTGGCTGGCGCGCATCACGGCCTCCAGCGGGTCTAGCGAATCGTCCTGCGCCTGCATGTCAAGCGGCTGGCCCAGCGCTTGCTCCATCATTGAACGCATCAGGGCCGCCTGGTCTTCTTCCTTCTGGCGCAGGGTCCGCTCGCTGCGCTGGTCGTGCAGCGCGGCCATGGCCTCGTCGCCAAAGGCCGCCAGCGTTTCGCACAGGCCGCACAGGATGTCCAGGCCGTTGCGCTTCTGGGCCGGTGTGACGCCCTTGCGCTGCAGCCGCTCGTCCAGGGCCAGCGCCATGCGCCGCATCAGCGCCCGGTGCGCCTCGCGCAGCGGCTCCAGCGTGCCCTGGTAGAGCGGACGGAAGGCATCGGCCAGCGTCTGCATTTCGGTGAGCTGGCCTTCGAGCTTGCCGATTTTTGCCAAGAGGCGGTTGAAGCGCTGCTGCGCGGCGGACAGGCGCGGCCCGCCCTTGCCGCCATCGAGCCGCAGGGCGGTGCCGGCGGTTGCGGCAGGCGCGGCCTGGGCAAACAGTTCGGGTTTGGAGGGGGCCTTGGATTTTTTCATGGGTTGGGCGTCAGCAAAGGGAACCAGCGTAACCTGCCGTCCTGCGTTCGGCAGTGGCCAAAAGCCCTGGCATTCGAGCCAGGAAAAGGCGAAGCAAAATGCGCCGAGCCCCGCCGGATGCCAGGCAGCGCCAACGCATGCGCCGCTATTTTTTTAAATGATTTACGGCTTTTGCGCAATACCCGTCTGCGCATGCAGCTATTTTATCAATAGCAAAAAATGATTCCAGCGCGGCTGCGCATCACCGCCTGGCTAGTAGCTGATGCTCAGCGCGGTCACGTCGATGTTCACCACCGGCCGGCCCAGCGCCGTGGTGGCCGCCTGGGCAAAGGCCTGCGCCCATGGGGCGTCGGCAAACTTCGCCGGCCCGGCGGCCTCGGCCACGACGACGACCTTGTCGGCGGTCAGCAGCTTTCCGGTGGGCCGCAGCGGCTCGCAGCCCATCTGGGTGAACTGCTCGTCGAGCCAGCGGCGAGCCGCCTCGGCGGTCAGCGGCGCCAGGCCGTCATGCAGTTCGATCTGGACGGGGAACTGGTTCTTGAAGGTGACAGTGACTTCGCTGCGCATGAGGATTTCCCTTGAAAAGTGATTGATGACGAACCGGCGCCATCCTCAGCGCCGCGCCGCATCGCGGTCACTGGACAGTTGAAAAGCCCGGCGACTGCCCGCCGGCCCAGCCTTTGGCAGGTGGGCGGGTGTGACGCGTCATTTTGCCCGACGCGCCTCGACGGCGGCTGACAAAGTTCCCAGCAGGTCCAGCGAAT
>JAQGMN010000208.1 GCA_028292345.1 Polaromonas sp.
CCCTGCAAAGGCTGGCGCCTCAATCCCCGCCATGCAGCTTGGCATGGATGCGCCGGATGTTGCGCCAGACCAGCCACAGCACCAGCGGAATCGCGGCGCCGACCACGATCTCGGGATTCACCGGCGCGCCCGCCGCCTTCGCCGCCTTGCCGCCGTAGAGCAGCAGGCTGATCACGTAATACGAAATGGCGGCTATCGACAGGCCTTCGACCGTGGACTGCAGGCGCAGTTGCAGCTCCTGGCCGCGCGTGAGCTTTTCCAGCAGGATCTGGTTCTGGGTTTCGGTGGCAATGTCCACCCGGGTGCGCAGCAAGGCGCTGGTGCGCGTCACCCGCTCCGACAGCGAACCCAGGCGCTGCGCCGTGGCGGCCACCGTCGCAATCGCGGGCGACAGCCGGCGCTGCATGAATTCGCTCAGGGTCTGGGTGCCGGAAATCGGCTTTTCGCGCAGTTCCGTCAGGCGCTGGCCGACCAGCGTGTTGTAGGCGCGGGTGGCCGAAAACCGGTAGATGTGCTCGGCCGTGGCGCGTTCGACCCGCGCCGCCAGCGACACCAGCGTGTCGAGCAGTTCCTGGTCGGACGCCGATTTGCCTTCAAGCCGGGCGGTGATGTCGGCCAGCGCGCCTTCGGCCTCGGACAGCATGGGCGCGAGCTGCTTGACCACCGGCAGGCCACGCAACGCCATCAGCCGGTAGATCTCGACTTCGAGCAGCCGCTGCGAAATGCGGCCGGCGCGGCTTTCGCTGGTGCCGGGCGCGGCCACCACCAGCATGCGCTCGAAGCCGTCGGCGCCGATCTGAAAATCCGTCACCGCCCACGAATGACCGTGGCCGAGCTGCGAGGCGATCACCCGGCGGCCGCCAAACCAGGCTTGCGCCTGGCCCATCAGCGCCACTGCATCGTTCAGTTCGCCCTCCACCATCACCAGCTGGATGGCCGACACCGTTCGCCCCGGAATGCCGCGCAGCCAGTCGGGCGCAACCGCCATGCTGGACAGCAGTTCGGGCTCCCGCGCGCCCAGCAGCGCGCGCTCAGTCAGCGCCTGGACGATAGAGTAACGGGTGAATTCAGTGTGGCGCTCCCACTTGACGGTGTGGTTGCCGCACGGCAGGCGCAGAAAGTTGCCCTGCAGGCGCTCGGGCGGCAGTTCCGACTGGCCGGTCAGGCGCCGCAGGTGGTCGCATTCCTGCTCGCGGCTGATGCCCGCATTGAGCACCGCCACCTGCACGATCAGCGCCGGCAGCCGCACCCGCGCGGGCGGCCGGGCATGCACCTCGTTGTGCAGCAGGGCGCGGTGCGGATCGTCCGGCGGCAAGTAGCTGGCTGGCGGCAGCGGGGAAGCAGTCGGCGGGTTGAAAGCCATGGGAAAACACTTCTTTTTTAATAGCATGCATCGCCCAAGCAGCGGGCGGAACACGGCTTTTTTACTTTAAATATGGCTCAGTCAAACCTGTGCATGGCCACCGTCGCCTTGCCACGCTCCACCTGACCCGGCAAGGTGCTTGAGACCGGTACCCGGCCCACCGCATGGCGCTGGCCGTTGCAGACTTCATGGCTGATGGCCAGGTTCTCGGCGTGGCTGTTGCCGCCTTCGCACAGGGGCTGGATGTGCTCCAGCGTGGCGGCCTCTGGCGTGACATGCTGTCCGCAGACCCAGCACGGCACCACGCCATGCAACTGGCGTGCCACGGTTCTGTACATCTTGATGCGGAGGTGTCTCAAACTGCTCATGCGGGGGATTTTGCTGCAAAACACGCGCCTTCCGGCTCGATGCGAGGGGAAGCGGTCGCGCAATTGGCATTTGGGTTGCCTGAGGCCGCCGGCATGCCGACAATAGCGCCTTTACCCAACATCAAAGGATTGCCATGAAAGGCGACGCCCAAGTCATTTTTTTCCTGCAGGCCCAGCTGAAGAACGAGCTGACCGCCATCAACCAGTATTTCCTGCATTACCGCATGTACAAGCACTGGGGCCTGGACAAGCTGGCCAAGAAGGAATACGAGGAATCCATCGGCGAGATGAAGCATGCCGACCGGCTGATGGACCGCCTGTTCATGCTGGACGCCCTGCCCAACCTGCAGGACCTGGGCAAGCTGATGATTGGCGAGGACGTGCTGGAAGTGCTCAATTGCGACCTGAAGCTGGAGTCGGCCGCGCAGGTCACGGTCAAGGACGGCATGGCGCATTGCGAAACCGTGCGTGACTACGTATCGCGCGATCTGCTGCAGGACATTCTGAACGACACCGAGGAGCACATCGACTTCCTCGAAACCCAGATCGAGCTGGCCGGCAAGGTCGGCATCCAGAACTACCTGCAGAGCCAGATGGGCGAGCTGAGCTGAGGACGAAGCCCGGCCGCCGCTTCATCCAGCAGCGGCGGCAGCGGACAACCCGGGGGCCTCTGGCCCTTTTGTTGTTTTTAGGCGTCAAGCCAGACAAATGGTGCTTTTTGCTGTCGAAGGTCATTACGAATCATTCTCATTCGTTATAAAATCGACACTCAATCCACGAGCCAGCCAACTCGCGTCCACCAAGGATGGTTTCGAGCACAGCCAAGCCATTTTCTGTCAACCGGTCAACCGCCACCAAGGCGGAACCCTGCTTGGAGCCCTTCCTTTGGCACACCCTTCCGCACGCCCTGCTCGCACCCGGCGCATCGCAGCTTCTCGCCCTGACGGCATCACGATCCGTTCATCCAGCGCCGAGGCCAGACCATCGTCCGAGCGGGCGCTGCTGCCGCTGGGCGCGCTGATGCTGGCCGCTTCCGTTTCCGGCTGGGCGCAAAGCACGGCGCCCGACACCGTTGCCCCGGCCACCGCAGGCACAACGCAGGTCGAAGGCAAGTCCCTGGCGCCCGTCACCGTGACCGGAACCCGCGACCGGGCGGCGCAGACCTACCAGAGCGGCATTACCAGCGTCGGCAAGATGCCGGTGCCGGCCAAGGACATTCCGCAGTCGCTGACGGTGGTCAATGAAAAGCTGATCCACGACCAGGGCAAGGACAGCTTCAAGAGCGCATTGGAAAACGTCGTCGGCATCACCTTCGAAGCCGGCGAAGGCGGCCGGGTTGGCGACAACATCCGGCTGCGCGGCTTCAGCGCTGCGGGCGACATCTACCTGGACGGCATGCGCGACATTGCGCAGTACAACCGCGACGTGTTCAATGTGGAGCGTGTCGAGGTGCTGCGCGGCGCGGCGTCGATGCTGTTCGGGCGCGGCTCGACCGGCGGCATCATCAACCAGGTCAGCAAGCAGGCGCGGCCGATCACCGAGCAGGAAGTCAACGCGACGGTTGGCACCAACGGCTACCAGCGCTATCAGGGCGATTTCAACTTCAAGCTCGAAGGCGACGCCGCCCTGCGCATCAACGCCATGGCCACCGACGGCGACGGGCGCGGCGACAATGCCGGCGCTTCCACGCACCGGCGCGGGCTGGCGCTGGACTACCGGCTGGGCATCGGCACGGCCAACGAATTCGAGATCAGCTACTACCACCTGCATTACAACGACAAGCCGGACTGGGGTTTTGCGTGGCTTGAAGGCAAGCCGGCGCCCTCGCCCACCAACAACTACTGGTACGGCCTGGACAGCGACTTCCAGAACGACAAGGCCGATGCGCTGACCCTGTCGCACATCCACCGCTGGACCGACGGCAGCAGCCTGAAAACCACCGTGCGCGACGGCTACTACTCGCGTGCCATGTGGGCCACCCAATCGAGCTTTGGCGCCGGCACCACCGGCCTGAACCTCAATCCGAACACGCTGGTCAACCGCCGCACCAATGCCAAGTCGGGCGAGGAACACCACACCTTTTTGCAAACCGACTACCTGACGACGACCCACTGGTTTGGCCGCAAGAACAGTTTGCTGGTCGGCGCCGAATACGCGGTTGAAAAATCCAGCCGCTCGACCTATCCGCTGCTGGCGGCTGCAAAACCCGCCACGACGGTCGGCAACCCCGGCAGCACCGGCATCGGCGGCAACCTGACCGAGCGGCTGGCCACGGAATTCAAGGCCACGACGCTGGGCCTGTATGTGCAGGACACCATCGAGATCGCCCCCGACTGGAAGCTGGTCGGCGGCCTGCGCCTGGACAACTTCAAGGGCGACTACGAGCGCACCGGCAACACCGCGCCCAACAACACGCCGCTGTCGCGCTCCGACACGCTGCTGAGCAAGCGGCTGGGACTGATGTACCAGCCGAACGAGGAAGTCAGCTACTACGCGGCTTACGGAACGTCGTTCAACACCTCGGGCGACCTGTACCAGTTTGATCCGCAGTCGGCCAACACGCCTCCAGAAAGCAGCCGCAACATGGAAATCGGCGTCAAGTGGGAACTCTACGGCGGCGACCTGTCGGTGCGCACCGCCCTGGCGCGCACCGAAAAGTACAACGAACGCAACACCGACATCGACACGGCCAACGGCTCCTACCTGCTGTCGGGCAAGCGCCATACCGACGCGCTGGAGTTTGAAATCGCCGGCCGCATCACGCCGCAGTGGGATGTGTTCGCGGGCGTTGGCTTCTTGCGCGCGGTCATCGACAAGTCGGGCTCGAACGCGGCCGGCCAGCTCGAAGTCGGGCAAAACCCCGGCCTGAGCCCCAGCCGCCAGGCCAATTTGTTCACGACCTACCGCATTGGCGACAAGTGGCGCGTGGGCGGCGGCTTCACGGCGGTCAGCCAGAACAAGCCGGCCAACAGCGTGACCAGCCTGAACCGCGCGCCGGGCTATGTCAAGGCCGATGCGCTGGTCGAATACCGCGTCAGCGAAGGCACCAGCGTCAAGATGAACATCGACAACCTGACGGGCAAGGTGTACTACAACACGCTGTACCGGGGCTTTGCCGCGCCGGGCGACGAGCGCAGCGTCCGGCTGACGCTGACCAGCCGGTTCTGACACCCCAGCGCCTGCCATCGGGCGCTATTGCAACCTCGGACATTCCGGATTCACGCCGCAATGTCCGATTCCATTTGGAAACAGGAAATAGGAAATACCCATGCTTCTTCGCATTCCCCAAGCTCTCCAGCCCGACGAACTCGCCCAGGTGCGCCAGCTGATCCTGGCAGCCGACTGGACCGATGGCCGCATCACCGCAGGCAGCCAGTCCGGCGCGGTCAAAAACAACCTGCAGTTGCCCGAAGACCTGCCAGCCGCCCAGCAGGCGCGCCACATCGTATCTAGGGCGCTGGCCCGCAACCCGATGTTCGTGACCGGCGCGCTGCCCAAATCGGTCTATCCGCCGCTGTTCAACCGCTACGGCGGCGCCAGCAATTATTTTGGCGACCACATCGACAATGCCGTGCGCACCCATGCCGCCACGGCCCGCCATGTCCGAACCGACATCTCCTGCACGCTGTTTTTGAGCGAGCCGGCCAGCTACGACGGCGGCGAGCTGGTGGTGCAGGACACCTACGGTGAGCAGCGCATCAAGTTCGCAGCCGGCGACCTGGTGATGTACCCCGGCACCTCGGTGCACCGGGTCGAGCCGGTCACGCGCGGCGAGCGCCTGGCCTGCTTTTTCTGGATCGAGAGCATGGTCCGGGCCGACGCCCAGCGCCGGCTCCTGTATGAGATGGACATGGCCATCACGGCGTTGCGTGAAAAAGAAAAAGTTCAGGTAGCACGGGGCGCGGCCGAAAGCGCCGAGATCGTCCGGCTGACCGGCTGCTACCACAACCTGCTGCGGATGTGGGCTGATGTGTGACGTGGCGCGTTCCGCCAGTTTCGGTTAAGCCTTCAGCCAACCACGTTTTTTCATACACCGCTATCAATTAGATAGCTGCTTACGCATGCATTCATTGGGCTAAGACTATTTTTGATTAAAATCAAGGGCTTGGCACGCCTTCAACCCCTGAAAAATCCGGTAAATCCAATAGTTATTGCAAATAAGAGCGATTCCTATTTATAATTAGACCTTCT
>JAQGMN010000210.1 GCA_028292345.1 Polaromonas sp.
GCCGAGCCGGGCGACCTGGCGCCTGACATGGCGCAGCTGCTGCGCTGGGCGTCGTGGGTGCTTTCCCTGCCCGTGCTGATGTTTTCCTGCGCACCTTTTTTCCGCAATGCGCTGCGCGACCTGCGCCATCGCCGCGTGAGCATGGACCTGCCGGTGGCGCTGGGCATGGGCATCACCTTTGTTGTCAGTTCCATGGGAACGTTCGAGCACAACGGTATTTTCGGCGCCGAGGTGTATTTCGACTCGTTCACCATGTTTGTCTTCTTCCTGCTGACCGGGCGCTGGCTGGAACTGCGCCTGCGTGACCGAACCGCAGGCGCGCTCGAAGCACTCATGAACCGCCTGCCGGACAGCGTCGAGCGGCGCGGCGCTGATGGTGTGTTCGAACGCGTGGCCGTGCGTCGGCTCAGCGCGGGCGATGTGATCCGGGTGCTGCCGGGCGAAGCTTTTCCGGCCGATGGAACCATTTTGCAAGGCAGCACGCTGGCTGACGAATCGCTGCTGACCGGTGAGTCGCGGCCCCTGCCGCGTGAAAAGGGTGGCTACGTGATCGCCGGCAGCCACAACCTGGCGGCCCCGGTGGTGGTGACGGTGGAGCTCACCGGCGGCCAGACGCGGTTTGCGCAGATCGTCGCGCTGATGGAAAGCGCTTCGACTTCCAAACCGCAACTGGCCCAGTTGGCCGACCGTATCGCCAAGCCTTTTCTCTTGTTTGTGCTGGTGGCCGCAGGCGGGGCCGGCGCCTATTGGTGGTCGCATGACCCGGGCCATGCGCTGATGGTGGCGGTGGCGGTCCTGATCGTCACCTGCCCCTGCGCGTTGTCGCTGGCCACGCCGGCGGCGATGCTAGCCAGCGCTGGGTCCCTGGCGCGCAGCGGCGTGCTGGTCAGGCGTTTGCAGGCGCTCGAAGCGCTGGCCACCGTGGACACGGTGGTCTTCGACAAAACCGGCACCTTGACCCGCGACGCGTTTGCGCTTGGCAAAGTGCATACCCGCCAGGGCGTTTCCAGGGAAGAAGCCCTGGCCATGGCGGCCGCGCTGGCGAAGCATTCCCTGCACCCGGTATCGCGCGCGCTGGCAGCGGCAGGGCAGGGCGCCGGCGTGTATGCGGTGCTGGACGCCCGGGAAACCGCCGGCCAGGGTGTGTCAGGGCGCCTCTCGGCTGGCCAGGCGGCACCCGTGGTCATGGCGCGCCTGGGTTCCGCCGGGTTTTGCAATGTGGATTCGCCCGCTACGCAGGCTCTGCATGCCTGCCTGAGCGACGACGAGGGATGGGTCGCCACCTTTGAGCTGCAGGAAGACCTGCGTCCGGACGCCTGGGCCACGGTGTCTGCGCTGGCCGCCCAAGGCGTCAAGGTGTACTTGTTGTCTGGCGACTTGCCAGAATCGGCGGCCCGCGTTGCCCGGCAGGCTGGCATTGGCAACAGCCAGGGCGGCTGCACGCCGCAGGACAAGCTCGCCTTTCTGCGCCGCCTGCAGTCGCAGGGCCACCATGTGGCCATGGTGGGCGACGGCCTGAACGACGGTCCGGTTCTGGCGGGGGCCCATGTGTCTTTTGCTTTTGGCCAAGCGGTGCCTCTGGCGCAGGCTCAATCCGATCTGGTCGTGATGGGGAGCCACCTGGGCGCCGTGGCCCAGACCCTGGTGCAGGCGCGGCGCACCTTGGGCGTTGTTCGCCAGAATTTGTGGTGGGCCGCTATCTACAATGCAGTCTGCGTGCCACTGGCCGTTGCGGGCTGGCTGCCGGCATGGCTGGCGGGAATGGGCATGGCGCTCAGCTCGCTGCTGGTCGTGCTCAATGCCCTGCGGCTGTCCGCCGCCGTCGCACCCCTGGAAAGCCCCTGATGGACATCCTTTTCTTGCTCATTCCCTTGTCGGTCATCCTGGTTTTTTTTATCCTAGGAGGCTTGGCCTGGGCTATTTATCGTGGCCAGTTTGAAGACATCGATGCCGAAGGCGAGCGCATACTTCGCGATGATTGACGCAGGTCAACCTGAAATTCGTTACATCGCGATAACCTTAAAAAGTTACTAAGAAAAGAAGAGGTAAAAATGACATTTGCCAATACACGGGCAACCACCTACAACGATACCGTTGTACGACAGTTTGCCATCATGACGGTGGTTTGGGGCGTGGTGGGCATGCTGGTCGGGGTGATCATTGCCGCCCAGCTGGCCTGGCCGGAACTCAATCTCGGCATTCCCTGGCTCAGCTATGGGAGATTGCGGCCGCTGCACACCAATGCGGTGATTTTTGCATTTGGCTGCTGCGGATTGATGGGCACGTCCTTGTATGTGGTCCAGCGTACCTGCCAGGTGCGCTTGTTTTCCGACAAGCTGGCCGCGTTCGTCTTCTGGGGCTGGCAGGTGGTGATTGTGGCTGCGGCCGTATCCCTGCCGCTGGGTTATACCCAAGGCAAGGAATACGCCGAACTCGAGTGGCCCATCGACATCCTGATCACGCTGGTCTGGGTGGCTTACGCCTTTGTGTTTTTCGGCACGGTTGGCACCCGCAAGGTCCGGCACATCTATGTGGCCAACTGGTTCTATGGCGCGTTCATCATCGCCATTGCCATGCTGCATCTGGTGAACAATGCCGCCATCCCGGTCGGTTTCATGAAGTCCTACTCGGCATACGCCGGTGTCCAGGATGCCATGGTGCAGTGGTGGTACGGCCACAACGCCGTGGGTTTCCTGTTGACGGCCGGTTTCCTGGGCATGATGTACTACTTCATTCCCAAGCAGGCCGAGCGCCCGGTCTACTCCTACCGCCTGTCGATCGTCCATTTCTGGGCGCTGATCTTCACCTACATGTGGGCCGGTCCTCACCATCTGCACTACACCGCTTTGCCAGACTGGACCCAGTCGGTCGGCATGGTGTTCTCCCTGATCCTGCTGGCGCCAAGCTGGGGCGGCATGATCAACGGCATCATGACGCTGTCGGGCGCATGGCACAAGCTGCGCGATGACCCGATCCTGCGCTTTCTGATCGTGTCGCTTTCCTTCTACGGCATGAGCACGTTCGAAGGCCCGATGATGTCCATCAAAACCGTCAACGCGCTCTCGCACTACACCGACTGGACCATTGGACACGTGCATTCCGGCGCCCTGGGCTGGGTGGGCCTGATCACCATCGGCAGCATGTACTACCTGATTCCGCGACTTTTCGGCCAGAAGCAGATGTACAGCATGAAGGCAGTCGAGGTGCATTTCTGGACCGCCACCATCGGCATCGTGATCTATATCGCAGCCATGTGGATCGCCGGCGTGATGCAGGGCCTGATGTGGCGCGCGGTCAACACCGACGGCACGCTGACCTACACATTCGTCGAGTCGGTCAAGGCCACCTTCCCGTTCTATGTACTGCGTCTGCTCGGTGGCTTGCTGTACTTCGGCGGCATGGTGATCATGCTCTGGAACACCTACAAGACCGCTACGGCTGGTCGTTCAGTCACCGTCACCATTCCGGCTGCCGTGGCCCACGCTTGAGGAAAACAACAACATGGCTAACCAAAAATCGAGCGGTGGTCTTTCCCACGAGAAGATCGAAACCAGCAACTTCCTGATGATCGTGCTGATTCTGCTGGTGCTTGCGGTCGGCGGTCTGGTGGAGATCGTGCCCCTGTTCTTCCAGAAGTCGACGACCGAGCCCATCAAGGGCCTGCAGCCCTACACCGCGCTGCAGGTCATCGGGCGCGACATTTACCAGCGCGAAGGCTGCTACAACTGCCATTCGCAGATGATCCGCCCGTTTCGCGCTGAAACGCTGCGCTACGGCCCTTATTCAGTCGCTGGCGAGTTCGTCTATGACCATCCATTTCAGTGGGGCAGCAAGCGAACGGGTCCGGATCTGGCGCGGGTAGGCGGCAAGTACAGCGATGAGTGGCACCGGATTCACCTGAACAATCCGCGTGACCTGGTTCCCGAATCCAACATGCCAGCGTATTCATGGCTGACGAAAAACATCGTTGATGATTCTTCGATCAAAGCGCATATGCAGGGATTGCGCACAGTGGGCACGCCCTACACGGACGAGCAAATCGCATCGGCAGCCACCGATGTCAAGGGAAAAACCGAAATGGAAGCCGTCATCGCCTATCTGCAGGTGCTCGGAATCCACCGTAAATAAACCGGCGGAGGGACAAGACCATGGATATCAACACACTCAGGTCGATCGTGACGGTGGCCACTTTTCTCGTCTTCATCGGAATCGTCGTGTGGGCCTGGTCCAGCCGCAATGCCAAGGGCTTCGACGAGGCGGCCCAACTGCCCTTTGAGCAAGACGAAGACGTACAGCGCCCAAGAACTGGACAAGGAAGAACAAAATGAGCGATTTCACCAGTAATTTCTGGTCGGTCTACGTGACCGGCATTTCGCTGGTCGGCATCCTGGCCTGCCTGCTGCTGCTGTGGTTCAGCGGCAAGGCCAAAGCCATGACCGCCAACGACAACACCACCGGCCATGTGTGGGACGGCGATCTGCGCGAGATGAACAATCCGCTGCCACGCTGGTGGGTGTGGCTTTTCATCATCACCGTGATTTTTGCGCTCGCCTATCTTGCCATGTACCCAGGCCTTGGCAATTACGCCGGCAAGTTTGGCTGGAGCGCCATCAGCCAGTACGAGTCTGAAGTGGCCAAGGGCAACAAGGAAGTCGAGCCTCTGTATGCCAGGTTCAACAGCATGAAGCCTGAAGACGTGGCTGGCGACCCGCAGGCCATGGCGATTGGCGAGCGCCTGTTCATGAACAACTGTTCGCAATGCCACGGATCGGATGCCCGTGGCAGCAAGGGATTTCCAAGCCTTTCGGACAAGGACTGGCTGCACGGCGGCACCCCCGACAAGATTGTCGAAACCCTGGTCAAGGGACGCATTGGCAACATGCCTCCCATGGCGGCTGCAGTGGGGTCTTCGGATGATGTACGCAATGTGGCCCATTACGTCCTGAGCCTGTCAGGCAGCCCGCACGATTCGGTCAAGGCTTCCCTTGGAAAAAGCAAATTCGGCGCCTGCGCGGCTTGCCATGGCGTGGATGGAAAAGGCAACCAGGCCATCGGTGCGCCTAACCTGACCGACGACATCTGGCTGCACGGCTGGGGTGAAAATGCAATCGTGGCCATGGTCAATAACGGCAAGGTCAACCAGATGCCTGCGCAAGAGGGCAAACTCACCGAGTCCCAGATTCATGTTTTGGCATCCTATGTTTGGAACTTGTCCAACAAGCCAGGCGCAGTAGCGCTGAAGTGATTTCTTACCCGGCAAAACCCCTGCTGGGGTGTTGCATGGAGCAGTACCTGTGGATAATTTAAAGACGACCCCTCGAAAGGTCATTCCCATCACGGTAATGGCTGGAGAGCAGTTGCAGGCCGCGACAGCCACTGGCGATGGCGAACCAGGCAGCATTTACCAGGCCCAGAAGAAAATTTACCCGCGCAGTGTCACGGGACTTTTTTCGAAGTGGCGCTGGGCCATGGTTTTGATCACCCAACTGGTGTTCTACGGCCTTCCGTGGCTGGAGTGGGGCCAGCGCCAGGCCGTCCTGTTTGACCTGGAAGCGCGGCGTTTCTATATTTTTGGCCTGGTTCTCTACCCGCAGGATTTCATTTACCTCTCGGGCATCCTGGTGATTTCAGCGCTGGCGCTGTTTTTGTTCACGGCGGTGGCCGGGCGGCAGTGGTGCGGCTATGCCTGTCCCCAGACGGTGTATACCGAAATCTTTCTCTGGCTTGAAAAGGTCACCGAGGGCGACCGTTCGGCACGGCTGCGGCTTGACGCAAGTCCCATGTCCGTCAAAAAGTTCGCACGCAAGGCCAGCAAGCAGTTCCTGTGGATTGCCCTGGCCCTGTGGACGGGCTTTACCTTTGTCGGCTATTTCACGCCCATCAAGGAACTCGGCGTCAGTTTCATCAATGCCAGCATGGGCCCATGGGAAACCTTCTGGGTGTTCTTCTACGGGTTTGCCACCTACGGCAATGCAGGCTACATGCGCGAGCAGGTCTGCAAGTACATGTGCCCGTACGCCCGCTTTCAAAGCGCCATGTTTGACAAGGACACCCTGATCGTGACCTATGACGAGGCGCGCGGCGAACCCCGGGGGTCCCGTTCGAAGAAGGCCGATCCGGCTGCCCTGAACCTGGGTTCCTGCATTGACTGCACGCTCTGTGTCCAGGTCTGCCCGACGGGGATCGATATCCGCAAAGGGCTGCAATATGAATGCATCAGTTGCGCGGCGTGTATTGACGTATGCGATACCGTGATGGACAAAATGAATTACCCACGCGGCCTGATTCGCTATTCAACCCAGAATGCGGTGGTGAAGGGCTGGGGAAGATCGCAGTTGTTGCGCCGCGTATTCCGTCCCCGGGTGCTGGTCTACACGGCCATCTTGCTGGCCGTGACCGCCGCCTTGTTGATCAGCCTGGCGCTGCGCTCCCCCTTCAAGGTCGACGTCATTCGTGACCGAGCTTCGCTGGCGCGTATCGTCAGTGGAGGAAAAATCGAGAATGTATACCGCCTGCAGGTGATGAATGCCACCGAAACCACCCAGCAGTACCGCATCACCGCCACCGGGTTGCCAGGCTTGATGCTGGCGTCAGAAGGCATGTTCACTGTCGATGCGACGCAGGCGCGGGGGGTTCCCGTCACCCTGCAGTTGCCGTACGAGGCAGCCAGTCCCGGGTCGCATGAAATTCATTTTGAAATTGAGGCTGTCAACTCGCCGGGGCGCGTGATCGAGAAGTCGGTATTCCTGGTGCCCCGCTAAATTAACGATGGAAAAATCATGAACAAAGAAAACGGACAACCCTGGTGGAAATTTGGACATGTGTGGATGGTTTTTGCCGGGCCTGCTGTGGTCATGGTTGCCTCATTCATTACCCTGTACCTGGCACTCAAGATTCCCGACCCTGTCGTGACCGGCTACAGCCAGGTGCCGCTGTCAAGTGCCGTGAAACAGGCGTCACCGGCCACCAACATGGCGCCTGCGATGCAGGCTCGAAATCATGCCGCCACGGGTATTCCAGCGCCCGCCGAGCCTTGACAATGAAGGGATTTCAGAGGCGGCTCGTCAATTGACAAATCCCTCCAATTCCCAGATTACAAGAAAGACCTGAACCTTATGCTGGCTCAACGGATGATGTGGATTGCATGGCCTGCCTTTTTGATGGCCGGCGTGATCGAAATGCTCGTGTTCGCCCTGGTCGACCCGCAAAGCCTGCATTGGTTCGGCCACCCTCTGGCGCTGTCTCGCGAGGCCGTCTACACCTTGGCTTTTTTCGTATTCTGGGTGCTGACCATGGCCTCGAGTGCCTTGACGACCCTGCTTGCCATGTCGCCATTCGAGGTAAATCGCCAGGAATCGCTTGCTGATGGACCGCCCGGAAGCGGTGCCAAAGAAGTCCGGGTCCGTTAAAACGCCTGCCAGTACAGCTCGCTAATTAACGCTTCAGTCTCAGCAGGGTTTGTGGTTGTTGTTCACGATCAGCTTGAGCGCTTCAGTATCAAGGATGCGCACATGGCGCTGCTTGACTTCCACAATCTTGTCCTCTACGAATTTTGAAAAAGTCCGGCTGACCGTTTCGAGCTTCAGGCCCAGGTAGCTGCCGATTTCTTCCCGCGTCATGCGCAGCAGAAGCTCGGATTGCGAGAAGCCGCGGGCGTGCAGTCGCTGAACCAGGTTCAGCAAAAAGGCGGCAAGGCGCTCTTCCGCGCGCATGCTGCCCAGCAGCAGCATCACGCCGTGCTCACGGACGATCTCGCGGCTCATGATCCTGTGCACATGGCGTTGAAGCGACACCACTTCGCGCGACAATTCCTCGATGCGGTCGAACGGCATCACGCACACTTCAGCGTCTTCCAGCGCTACCGCGTCACAGGTGTGGTGCTCCTTGACAATGCCGTCCAGACCGATGATCTCGCCAGCCATCTGAAACCCGGTGACCTGATTGCGGCCGTCTTCGGTGGTGATGCAGGTTTTGAAAAAGCCGGTGCGGATGGCAAACAGGGAGGTGAACTTTTCTCCGTTGCTGTAAAGCCGGCCGCCGCGCTTGACCTTGCGGCGCACGGCGACCACTTCCTCGATCCTGTCCAGTTCATCGGCCTTCAGGCCCATGGGCATGCAAAGTTCACGCAGATTGCAATTGGAGCAGGCAACTTTGATGGTGACGGGATTGATGGGCTGGAGTCTGGCGTCGCTCGCTGCTTCTGCGCGCTTGCCCGTACCCATGGGCTCTGGTTTGACCTCAAACATGGCATTCTCCTCACGAGGGTTCGTTGCTTGGTCTTGAACGGTCTGACCGCTGACTTATGTCAAACAAACAAGGCAGACTTCACGATACATTGGAAGCGCCTGCCCCGAGATCGCGGGTGCGCGTTTCAAATAACCGTCACGAACGCACTTGCGGTTGATTGTATGCCCTTCCCCCCTCATGAACTGACGCGCCGTTTCGATGTTTCGGGGCCCCGCTACACGTCGTACCCGACGGCAGACCGCTTCGTGGAAGCCTTCTCACCCGAACAGCTTGCCCAGGCACTCGCGCAGCGCCGAAACGGTGCGGCCGCCATGCATTTGCCGCTGTCGCTGTATGTGCACATACCGTTTTGCCAATCGCTTTGCTACTACTGCGCCTGCCACAAGATCATCACCAATGACCCTGCGCGCGGTGAAACCTACCTGCGCTACCTGGGGCGCGAGATTGATTTGTACACGGCCCATCTGGGCACCGGTCAAGCGGTCAGCCAGTTCAATCTGGGCGGCGGCAGCCCAACCTTTCTGAATGATGGCGAACTGCGCCAGTTGATGGACATGCTGCGGCGGAGTTTCCGGCTGGCACCGGGTGGCGACTATTCCATCGAGGTCGATCCGCGCACCGTTGATGCCTCTCGCCTGGCAACGCTGGCGGAGCTGGGTTTCAACCGGCTGAGCTTCGGGATTCAGGATTTCGATCCGGCAGTGCAAAAAGCGGTTCATCGCATCCAGCCTGCCGAACAGGTTTTTTCATTGATGGCAGCGGCGCGCCGGATGGGTTTCGAGTCGATCAATGCAGACCTGATCTATGGCCTGCCGCTGCAAACGCCCGGGTCGTTTGACCGCACGCTGGCGCAGGTGGCGCAGCTGCGGCCGGACAGCATTGCCCTGTATGCCTATGCCCATCAGCCCCAGCGTTTCAAGCCGCAACGCCGGATGGATGCCGCCCAGCTGCCTGGCGCCGGCGCCAGGCTTTCCATGCAGTCACGTTCCTTCTCGGCCCTGCAGGATGCCGGCTATGTGTACATCGGCATGGACCACTTTGCCCTGCCTGAGCATGCGCTGGCGGTTGCCAAGCGCCAGGGCCGCCTGCACCGCAATTTCCAGGGCTACAGCACCCAGCCCGACAGCGACCTGATCGGCCTGGGGGTTTCGGCCATCGGCAAGGTGGGCGCCACGTACAGCCAGAATTCCAAGAGCCTGGAAGCGTATTACGACGACCTGGAGCAGGGGCGGCTGCCCGTGGCGCGGGGGCTGGCGCTGTCTCGCGATGACCTGATGCGGCGCAGCGTCATCATGGCGCTGATGTGCCAGGGCCAGCTGGAGTTCGAGTCGATTGAACTGGGCTACCTGATTGATTTCAAAAGCTATTTTGCCGCCGAGCTGGAACTGCTCGACGCCCTGCAGGCGCAGGGCCTGGTGGAGGTCAGTGACACCGGCGTCCAGGTGACGGCGACCGGCTGGTATTTTGTGCCCAGCGTGGCGATGGTTTTTGACCGGTACCTTCAGGCAGACCGTACGCGTGCAAGGTTTTCGCGCATCATCTAGAACGGTTCCATGAACACTTCGCTGGCCATGACGGCATTATTGATGGGACTGGCCGGCGGGCCGCACTGCATCGCCATGTGCGGCGCTGCCTGCGCGGGCATCGGCAACGCGGCCGGCGCGCGCAGGACGTCGGCCCTGTGGACCTTCCAGGCGGGCCGGCTGGCGAGCTATTCGGCGCTCGGCGCGGTCGCGGCGGCGTCGATGCAGGGCCTGGGGTGGCTGACCACCCAGACGGCGGTCATGCGTCCGGTGTGGACGCTGTTTCATGTCGCCGTGATGATGATGGGGCTGATGCTGGTCGTGCTGGCCCGCCAGCCGGTCTGGCTCGACAGCACGGCGCGCAGCGTGTGGAGCCGGGTCAGGGCTTTCAATGCCTCCTGGGGCCGGGGCGCGCCGCTGGCGATTGGCGCGCTGTGGGCCTTCATGCCTTGCGGATTGCTGTATTCGGCGGTGCTGGTGGCGGCGCTCAGCGGCGGTCCGCTGGAGGGCGCGCTGACCATGGCGCTGTTTGCCCTGGGCAGCAGCGTGTCCCTGCTGACCGGCCCCTGGCTGCTGCTGCGCCTGAAGGTCAGCGGCCGCGGCGAATGGGGAATCCGCCTGGCCGGGCTGGCCCTGGCGGCCACGTCCGGCTGGGCCTTGTGGATGGGGCTGGCGCACGATACCGCGCCCTGGTGCGTCACGCCGTAGAACTTTTCAGCATCAGATAGGCCTCTGGCGCACGTCCGGTAAGCGCGGGAAGCTATCAACTCAGTAGCAGCCGGCTGTCGGGCGCCTTGCGTGCCGCGATGGGCAGGAGGATGTCGCCCTAGCCGCGGCGCATCAGCGTGCTTTTGCCGAACAGGCTTTCGATCAAATCCAGCGCCACTTCGGCCGTGGCATTGCGCACATCGAGCGCAGGGTTCAGTTCCATCACGTCCAGCGAAGCCATGCGGCCGGTGTCGGCAATCATTTCCATGCAGAGCTGGGCTTCGCGGTAGGTCGGCCCGCCCTTGACCGCCGTTCCCACGCCGGGCGCGAAGCTGGCGTCCAGAAAGTCCACGTCAAAGCTCACATGCAGGTGCGTGTCGCCGTCGATGCCGGCCAGCGCCGCCTCCATGGTGTGCCGCATGCCCATCTCGTCGATGTAGCGCATGTCGAACACCTCCAGTCCTGATTCACGGACAAAGCGCTTTTCGCCGGCATCGACGCTGCGGATGCCGATCTGGCGGATGGCCGAAGGTTCGATCGCCGGCGATTGCCCGCCGATGCCGGTCAGTTCGGCCGGCCCATGGCCGCACAGCACCGCCACCGGCATGCCGTGCGTGTTGCCGGTGGGCGTCAGGGCATCGGTGTTGAAGTCGGTGTGCGCATCGAGCCACAGCACCCGCAGCTTCCTGCCGCGCTGGCGGCAATGGCGGGCCACGGCGCTGATCGAGCCAATCGCCAGGCAGTGGTCGCCTCCCAGCAGCATCGGCATGTCGCCGTCGGCCAATGCGGCATGCACCGCTTCGTGAACCGCATGGTTCCAGGCTGCGACCTCGACCAGATGCCGGTAGCCGCTGACCGGCGATTGCCAGGGGTTGGCCGGTCCGCTGAGGTTGCCCTGGTCGGTGACGCGCAGGCCGTGGCTTTCCAGCGTCGGCTGCAGGCCGGCCACGCGGAAGGCTTCGGGGCCCATCGAGGCGCCGCGCGTGCCCGCGCCGACATCGGTGGGTGCGCCTATCAGTCGGATGTGCTGTGTCATGGGGATTTGGTTTCTCTGTTGTGGGCCATGGGTGCCAGCGGCGCCTTGCGGTTCAGCCCGCAACGGGCTCGGCCACTGGCCGGGCGGGCGCCGAAGCATTCAACTGCCCGGTGGCATGGGAAAAGGCCGGCCTGACGAGCTGGTAAAGGTCCTTCGGATCGTCAAGCCGGGGAATCAGGGGAAGGCGCTGGCCCAGTCCGAGCGAGCGGGCCTGGGCGTAAAGATAGCGCAATGCCGAGAAATCCTCAAGCGCAAAGCCGACCGAGTCAAACACCGTGACCTGCGCGGCGCTGTCGCGGCCTGCCGCATGGCCCGCCAGCACCTGCCACAGTTCGGTCACCGAAAAATCCGGCGGCATCTGCTGCACATCGCCTTCGACCCGCGTTTGCGGTTCGTACTCGACGAAGACCTTGGCGGCTGCCAGCACCTCGGGGTGGATTTCGGTTTTGCCCGGGCAGTCGCCGCCCACCGCGTTCAGGTGGGTGCCGGCACTGAGCATGCCGGCACGGATGATGGCCGCGTTGGTCTTGTCGGCGGTGGCGGTGGTCACGATGTCCGCGCCGCGCACGGCCTCCAGGGGGCTGGCGCAGGCCCGCAGGCGCAGGCCGGCGCTGTCCGGGTTCGCCTGCAGGTTGCGCATCAGCTTGGCGCTGGCGGCGGCATCGGTGTCGTAGAGGCGGATTTCCTGGATGCCGAGCAAATGGTGAAACGCCAGCGCCTGGAACTCGCTTTGCGCGCCGTTGCCGATCAGCGCCATCACGCGGCTCTCGGGCCGGGCCAGCGCCCGCGCCGCCAGCGCCGAGGTGGCGGCGGTCCGCAGGGCCGTGGCCAGCGTCATTTCACTGAGCAGCATCGGCATGCCCGTGGCGACATCGGCCAGCACCCCGAACGCCATGACGGTGGGCAGGCCCTGCGCGGTGTTCTTCGGATGGCCGTTGACGTACTTGAAGCTGTAGTGGCCGGCATCGGCAATCGGCATGAGTTCGATCACGCCATCGGCCGAATGGCTGGCCAGGCGGGCCGACTTGTCAAAGTGGCTCCAGCGTAAAAAATCCTGCTCGATGCACGCCGCCATGCCCTGCAGGGTGGCGGACATGCCTTGCCCGCGGACCATGGCGGCCACGTCGGAGGGGCTCAGGAAAAGCGTTTCCTGGCTGGTTGGAGTGGGATGCTGCATGCGGGCCTCGGACGGTTTTTGAAAAGATGCAGCCAGTGTCTTTCCGATCCATGGCAATCACAAGTGCCACAAATGCTTGCAACCTGCCAGCTTGTTGCCGTTATGGCAACCTAAAATGCCTAAATGGATGAAACCGACCACCAGCTGATCTCCCTCTTGCGCCAGGATGCGCGCCTCCCGGTCGCGACGCTGGCGGCCCGGCTGGGGGTGTCGCGCGGCACCGTCACCAACCGCCTTCGCAAGCTCGAAGACGACAGCGTCATCGTCGGCTACACGGTGCGCCTCAGGCCCGATGTGCAGCGCAACGAGATCAAGGCCTGGATGAGCATTGCGGTCGAAGGAAACCAGACGCGCACCGTGATTGCCAGCCTGCTGGGCGAGCCCGGCGTGGCCACGCTGCATGACACCAACGGCCGCTGGGACCTGCTGGCCGAACTGCGCGCCGGGAACCTGCAGGATTTGGCCAAGGTGCTGGAGCGCATCCGCCTGCTCAAGGGCATTAGCAACACCGAAACCAGCATTCATCTGGAAACCTACCGGCTCTCCTAGAATCAACCCCTATGCAACTGGCTCCCGCCCAACTGACCGAACACCTCAAGCGGGGCTTGAGGAGCCTCTACACCCTGCATGGCGACGAACCCCTGCTGGTGCAGGAGTTTGCCGACGCCCTTCGCGCGGCGGCCCGCCAGCAAGGCTACACCGAGCGCACCGTGCACACCGTGGCGGGCGCGCATTTCGACTGGAGCGAGGTGCTCGCCAGCGGCGGCTCGCTCAGCCTGTTCGCCGACAGGCAGATCGTTGAAGTCCGCATTCCCAGCGGCAAGCCGGGCAAGGACGGCTCGGTGGCGCTGCAGCAACTGGCCGAGCGCGCCCAGGGCGACGATTCCACGCTCACGCTGGTGCTGCTGCCCCGGCTGGACGGCATGACCACCAAGGGCGCCTGGTTTGGCGCGCTGGAGAGCTTCGGCGTGACCGTCAAGTTCGACCCGATCGACCGCCGCATGCTGCCGCAGTGGATCGCTCAGCGCCTGCAGCAGCAGGGCCAGCGCGTGGCCGGCGGCGAGGAAGGCCAGCGCACGCTGCAGTTCTTTGCCGACCGGGTCGAAGGCAACCTGCTGGCGGCGCACCAGGAAATCCAGAAACTGGCGCTGCTCCATCCGGTCACCGGCGACGGCGTTCTGAGCTTTGACCAGGTGGAGAACGCCGTGCTCAACGTGGCGCGCTACGACGTGTTCAAACTGTCCGAGGCGGTCCTCGGCGGACAGGCGGTGCGCGCCGCCCGGATGATCGACGGCCTGCAGTCAGAGGGCGAATCCGAAGTGCTGGTGCACTGGGCCCTGAGCGAGGACATCCGCAGCATGAAGCGGGTCAAGGACGCGATTCAGGCCGGCCGCCCGATGCCGATGGCGCTGCGCGAGAACCGCGTCTGGGGCGCCAAGGAAAAGCTCTATGAGCGCGTGCTGCCCGGCATGAGCGACGCGGCACTGGCCAGCCTGCTGGACGCGGCGCAAAAGGTCGATGGGATTGTCAAAGGGATGAAGCAGCCCGACTGGCCGGCGAGCGGCTGGCAGGCGCTGCACCGGCTGGCGGGCATGGTGTGCACGCTGTGCGCGGCGCCGTCGCGGGCAGCGCCGGCCAGCCGCCGCCCCTGAGGAATCTCGCTCGGCGCTATGCTTTGAATAGCTGCAAGTTCAATCTGGACTAGCGCAAACGGCACGAACTGCTCTGATTTTCGACTCCCGGGGCAGTTGAAATTGATGCGATAAGCTAGCCACCATCGTTTAAACCGCCTCCACAATGAACAAACAACAACTCGCCGCCAAAATCTGGGAATCGGCCAACCAAATGCGGTCGAAAATTGAAGCCAATGAGTACAAGGACTACATCCTCGGCTTCATCTTTTACAAATACCTCTCCGACAAGCTGGTCGCCTTTGCAAAAAGCGAAGGCTTTAGCGATGAAGAACTCCGCGCCCTGTCAGAAGCTGACGCCGAAGCCGTTGACCACATCCAAAGCAACATTGGCTACTTCATTGCCTACCAGCACCTGTTTTCCACCTGGATCGCGCACAAAGGCGACTTTGATGTCTCCCACGTGCGCGATGCGCTATCAGCCTTTGGCCGTCTGATTCACCCGAACCACAAGCGCCTTTTCGAGGGTATTTTCAAAACCCTTGAAACCGGCCTGAGCAAGCTCGGCGACACCGCCGCCAGGCAGACCAAGGCCATCAGCGAGCTGATTCAGCTGATCAAGGACATTCCGATGGACAGCCGCCAGGGCTACGACGTGCTCGGCTTCATCTACGAATACCTGATCGGCATGTTTGCCGCCAATGCGGGCAAGAAAGCCGGCGAGTTCTACACCCCGCACGAGGTCTCCGTGCTCATGTCCGAAATCATCGCGCACCATGTGAAGGACAAGCCAACCATTCAGATTTACGACTCCACCAGCGGCTCGGGCTCGCTCCTCCTGAATATCGGCCAGTCCATCGCCAGGCACATGGCCGACAAGGACAACATCCGCTACTACGCCCAGGAGCTCAAAGAAAACACCTACAACCTCACCCGCATGAACCTTGTCATGCGCGGCATCCTCCCCACCAACATCGTTACCCGCAACGCCGACACTCTGGAAGACGACTGGCCGTACTTTGACGACCAGGACCCCGTCAACACCTACGACCCGCTGTACCTTGACGCCGTGGTCTCGAACCCGCCCTATTCACAGCAATGGGACCCGCAGCACAAAGACACCGACCCCCGCTATGCCCGCTTTGGCCTCGCGCCCAAGTCCAAGGCGGACTACGCCTTTTTGCTGCACGACCTGTACCACCTCAAGCCCGACGGCATCATGGCCATCGTCCTGCCGCACGGCGTGCTCTTTCGTGGCGGCGAGGAAGGCGCGATTCGCAGGAATCTGATCGAAAACAACCACCTGGAGACCATCATCGGCCTGCCGTCCAATATCTTCTTTGGCACCGGCATTCCGACCATCATCCTGGTGCTGCGGCAACAGCGTGACAGCAACGATGTGCTCATCGTGGACGCCTCCAGGGGTTTTGCCAAAGAGGGCAAAAGCAACAAGCTACGTGCGTCCGACATCAAGAAAATCACCGACACCGTGATCGGGCGGGTCAGCGTGCCACGCTACAGCCGCCTCGTTCCCAAGACCGAGCTGCAGGCCAATGACTACAACCTCAACATTCCGCGCTATGTGGATTCAAGCGAGCCTGCCGAGCGTTGGGACCTTTATGCCTCCATGTTTGGCGGCATCCCGCAGAGCGAGTTGAATGACTTGGCCGATTTTTGGCAGGCCTTCCCAAGCCTGCGCGCCACCCTATTTGCCGACAACGGCACGCCTTATGTGGCGCCACAGGTGCAAGACCTCGCCCAGGCCACCCGCGCGCACCCCGAGGTGACGCAATACAGCCAAACCTTCACCGCCGCCCTGGCCGATTTCAATCCGTGGCTGCGCGGCGCATTGCTGGCGCAGATGCTCACCCTCCA
>JAQGMN010000233.1 GCA_028292345.1 Polaromonas sp.
CCGTCGAGCCGCTGCAGGTTGCAGTTGACGACCCACACCAGGTTGTCCAGCCCCTCGCGGGCAGCCAGCGTCAGCGCGCTCATGCTTTCAGGCTCGTCCATCTCGCCGTCGCCGAAGACGCCCCAGACCTTGCGGGCCGCGCAGTCGAGCAGCCGGCGGTGCGTGAGGTAGCGCATGAAGCGCGCATGGTAGATCGAGCTGATCGGCCCGATGCCCATCGAGCCGGTGGGAAACTGCCAGAAGTCGGGCATCAGGTAGGGGTGCGGATAGCTGCACAGCCCCCGGGCGCCGCTGCCGGTGGTCGCGGCCGGGCTGGTCAGCTCCTGGCGGTAGCAGGCCAGGTCGCCCTCGCTCAGCCGCCCTTCCAGGTAGGCCCGCGCATACACGCCGGGCGCGCTGTGCGGCTGGAAAAACACCAGGTCGCCCTGGTGCGTGGCCCCTGGCCGCCGGTCGCGCGCATGGAAGAAATGGTTGAAGCCGACCTCGAACAGGTCCGCCGCGCTGGCGTAGCTGGCGATGTGCCCGCCCAGCTCGCTGGAGCCGCCCGATTCGGCCTGGTTGGCCCGCGCCACCATGGCCAGGGCGTTCCAGCGCATCAGCGAAGCCAGCCGCTCCTCGATGGCCAGGTCGCCGGGAAACGCGGCTTGCTGGTCCACCGAAATGGTGTTGACGTAGGGGGTGGACAGCTCGGGCACCCAGCCGACACGCAAGGTGCGTGCCTGCTGGACGAGCGCCTGCAGCAAGTAACGGGCGCGCTCCGGCCCCTGCGCCGCCAGCATGGCAGTGAAGCTGTCTTGCCATTCAGCGGTTTCCTGGGGATCGGCATCCACCTGTTCCGCTGGAGGCAATGGAGGTTGCATGGGCAAATTCATCTAGTTGACTTTACGCACATAGCGCCAGCACAGGCTGCTGAAGCCAGGCGGTATTTACCCGTGCTGGCAGCATAATATGCTGCACTACGGCAAACAATATGAGTTTTATGCTTGATTTGATGGATTACCGAATTATTGATGCTTTGCAGCGCGACGGCGGGCTGAGCAATGTGGAACTGGCCCGGCAGGTCCACCTGTCGCCTTCGCCCTGCCTGGCGCGGGTCAAGGCCCTGAAGGCCAGCGGCGTGATCGAACGCTATGTGGCGCTGACCAATGCCGCCGCGCTGGGGCTGGGGCTGAACGTCTTCATTTCCATCAGCCTCAAGAGCCAGAGCAAGGCGGCGCTGGCCGAGTTCGAGCGGCGCATCGCCGAGCACGACGAGGTCATGGAATGCTATTTGATGAGCGGCGACAGCGACTACCTGATCCGCGTGGCCATCGCCGACATTGCCGCGCTGGAGCAGTTCATCGTCGAGCAGCTCACGCCCATCCCGGGCATCGACAAGATCCGCTCGAGCTTCGCGCTCAAACAGGTGCGCTACAAGACCGCGCTGCCGCTGCCCGCGCTGGATCGCTTGCGGTGAGTGCTTTTGAGCAGGCAATACCTGTCCAACAGCTATCGCCATGTACCGACCAGGCGGCTTGCCATGTCAGTCAGCGTGAAAACGCTCTGGCTCGGCGCAGGGCTGCCTGGCACAAACAAACAATTCAATCAGCGCAGGTGCCTGGAGAGCCTGGCGGCAAACAGCGCCGCAATGCCGACGCCACGCCGGCCGGGAATGACGTCAAACGCATCGCCGGCCCGCAGCGTTCCGGGCGTTTGCACCGCCAGGTAAAAGCCGCAAAAGCCGGTTTGCGCCATGAGCCTGGAGGCGCGGTTAAAGCCCATCGCCGCATTGAATTTGTAGCAGGGCTCGCGCGGCAGCGTCACGCGCAGTTCGCAGCCGGGAAACTTCAGCACGTCGCCGGCCCAGACGCCGGTCTCGAGCAGGCCTTCCAGCGTGAGGTTTTCGCCCAGGCTGCCATGGGGCAGGCTGTCGTCGATTCCGCCCAGGCCGGCTTGCCGCCGGGCGTCCTGCCACCAGGCGTAATGCTCCGACGGGTAGGCATACACGGCTTTTTCAAGCCCGCCGTGAATCGACAGGTCGGCCTGCTCGTCGCCCAGCAGGCCCAGCGGCATCACCGGCACGGCGCCTGGCACCGGCTGCTTGCCGTAGGCGGTCAGGATGCTGCGCTCGCCCATCCTGACGCGGCGGGCCGAACCCACCTGAACCGAAAGCACCTGCGGCATGGCGCCGGTCAGTTCCAGCCGATGACGTCAAAGCCTTTTTCACCCAGGCAGCGCTGCACGAAGCTGCGGTAGACGCCATTGGGCCGGTCGTTGTGGAAAGCGCCCGACACGGCGCCGGCCGACCCGCCGACGGCCGCGCCGGCCGCGCCGGCGCGCAACACGCCTTCGCTGCCCCGGCCGGTGATCAAGGCGCCGACCACCGACGCCACGCCGGCGGTGGCCGCGCCCTCGCCGGCGCGGCGGCCCACTTCGTTGGTGTTTTGCGTCGGGCTCAGGCCCGAGGCCTGCGCGCGCGCCATGCAGGCGTTCACTTCCATCCGGCCCTGCGCATCGCCGACGCGGCTGAGCGTGGCATTGGGGTAGAGCACCGGCCTGGCCGAGGCGCTGTCGGCGCCATTGCTGGCGCACCCGGCCAGCCCGAGCACCAGCGCCGTGACGGCCATGAGCGTGAAATGGCACGGGAAGTGGCGGTTAAAAAAATTCATGGTGGGGTGTCCGGGCATGTGCATGCCCCAAGGTTAGCGCAATTGCCGAAGGCCGCAAGAAGTGTCCGGGCCTGTCAAGAAGGTAAACTGGCGGCAGTTATCCAAGCATTCCAGGAGCCATCCATGAACCCTTCCGCCGAACACACCACCAACGCAGCCCACAGCAGCCCGACGCCCGCCGAAGAACAGGACGCGGTGGACTCCATTGTTCCCATGATTCCGCTGGTGCTGCCGCTGGTGGGCGGGGTGCTGATTTTCCTGCTGGCCTTCATCGCTGTGACGATGGCCTGAAGCGGCTCTGGCGCTGCCATACCGCTGAAAAAAGTCCGCCGCGTGCGGACTTTTTCGTTGGCAAGGCGCCAGGCCCGGGCAGGCCAGGCCGATCAGCGGCTTCACCCCAATGCCGGCAAAACCCCGGCAGACGTTCAAAGGCTCACATGATGCATCCGGAAACGACCGTACTGGAGGCGCAAGGCCTGGTCTTCGGCCATTCACCGCTGCCCGCGCCGCCGCTGTTTGACCGCCTGTCTTTTCTGCTGCCGGCCGGGGTGACCTGGCTGGGCGGCGGCGAAGGCAGCGGTAAAACCACGCTGCTCCGCCTGCTCGCCGGCGCCCTGCCTGCCGGCGCGGTCCAGGGCCAGCTCTTGCTCCCTGGCGTCAGCCTGGCGCAGAACCCGTCCGCCTACCGGCGGCAGGTCGCCTGGCTGGACCCGCGCGATGGCGCACGCGACGGCCAGACCGCGCGCGAAATCCTTGCCGCCATGCCGGCGCACCACGCCGGCTGGAATCGGCAAGCGCTGCAGTCGCACATTGCCGGGCTGAGCCTGGCGCCGCATCTGGACAAAACGCTGACCATGATGTCCAGCGGCACCCGGCGCAAGGTGCTGATCGCCGCCGCGCTGGCGGCAAGCGCGCCGCTCACCCTGCTCGACCAGCCTTTCATGGCGCTGGACCGGCCCTCGATCGACTACCTGCTGGGCCTGCTGGCCAGCGCGGCGCGCACCTCCGGCCGCGCCTGGGTGGTGGCGGACTATGAAGCGCCGGCGGGCGTGGCGCTGTCTAAAGCCATTGAACTGCCGGTTTGAACCGCAAAACAAAAACAAAACAACCGTTTTCGCTTGCCCAGCTTGCGTCTGCAGCTATCAAAATCATAGTTTTTATGCCTCCCGGCCTGGTCTTGGCATCGCATTGCAGGGCAACCTTTTTGGGTTAAACAAGCATAACGACATGCTTGTTTTGCATAACTTTTGCTGGTAACGCGGTGGTAACTGAAGCCGATGTTCCTAAAATGGCGCTCAGGCCAACCTGTGGTGATGCAGCGCAAAGCCGCATTCCGACAAACGTCCGCACGCCACCGCAGTTGTCAACCGTGTCGTTCCCGACGTTTATCGAAATCCCGCTTTTTTACTTTGGAGTTTTTCGATGAACCAACCTGTCATGCAAGGGCTTGAAATCAATACCCCCGTCTATGTCAAGAACGCAAAACTGATCGCCTGGGTCGCCGACATGGCGCTCCTGTGCAAGCCCGACACGGTCTACTGGTGCGACGGCAGCGACGCCGAATACCAGCGCCTGTGCCAGCAACTGGTGGACGCCGGCACCTTCAAAAAGCTCAACGAAGCCAAGCGCCCGAACAGCTTTCTGGCGCAAAGCGACCCGACCGATGTGGCCCGCGTGGAAGACCGCACCTACATCTGCTCGGCGCGCAAGGAAAACGCCGGCCCGACCAACAACTGGATGGAACCGTCTGAAATGCGCGCGACGCTGCATCCGCTGTTCGACGGCTGCATGCGCGGGCGAACGATGTACGTCGTGCCGTTCAGCATGGGCCCGCTGGGCTCGCCGATCGCGCACATCGGCATCGAGCTGTCCGACAGCCCCTATGTGGCCGTCAACATGAAGATCATGACGCGCATGGGCAAGGCCGTGTTCGACGTGCTCGGCACCGAGGGCAACTTCGTTCCCTGCGTGCACACCGTGGGCGCGCCGCTCGCCGAAGGCCAGCAGGATGTGGCCTGGCCGTGCAACACCACCAAGTACATCGTGCATTACCCTGAAACGCGCGAAATCTGGTCCTACGGCTCGGGCTACGGCGGCAATGCGCTGCTGGGCAAGAAATGCTTTGCGCTGCGCATCGCGTCCAACATGGGCCGCGACGAAGGCTGGCTGGCCGAGCACATGCTGATCCTGGGCGTGACCAATCCGCAAGGCAAAAAGTACCATGTGGCGGCGGCTTTTCCGAGCGCCTGCGGCAAGACCAATTTCTCGATGCTGGTGCCGCCCGCCGGCTTCGAAGGCTGGAAGGTCACCACCATCGGCGACGACATCGCCTGGATCAAGCCGGCTGCCGACGGCAAGCTCTATGCCATCAACCCCGAGGCCGGCTACTTCGGCGTGGCGCCCGGCACCAACTACCACACCAACCCCAACTGCATGGCCAGTCTGGACAAGAACGTGATCTTCACCAACGTCGCGCTGACCGACGACGGCGACGTGTGGTGGGAAGGCATGGAGCAGGACGCGCCCGGCAAGGCGCTGCCCGACCACCTGATCGACTGGCAGGGCAAGGACTGGACGCCGCAAATCGCCAAGGAAACCGGCGCCAAGGCAGCGCACCCGAATTCGCGCTTCACCGTGGCCGCGACCAACAACCCGGCGCTCGACAGCGCTTGGGACGACCCGAAGGGTGTGGCGATCGACGCCTTCATCTTCGGCGGCCGCCGCTCGACCACCGTGCCGCTGGTGACCGAGGCGCGCAGCTGGGTCGAGGGCGTGTACATGGCCGCGACCATGGGCAGCGAGACCACCGCCGCCGCCACCGGCCAGGCCGGCGTGGTGCGCCGCGACCCGTTCGCCATGCTGCCGTTCATGGGCTACAACATGAGCGACTACTTCCAGCACTGGCTGGACCTGGGCGAAAAGCTGACCGCTTCCGGCGCCACGCTGCCGAAAATCTACACCACCAACTGGTTCCGCAAGGGCGCCGACGGCAAGTTCGTCTGGCCTGGTTACGGCGAAAACATGCGCGTGCTGGCCTGGATGATCGACCGCATCGAAGGCAAGGGCCAGGGCGAGGACCATGTGACCGGCGTCAGCCCGAGCTACGAGGACCTGAACTGGACCGGCCTGGACTTCAGCGCCGAGCAGTGGGGCACCGTCACCAGCATCGACAAGGCCGCCTGGCAGAAGGAGCTGGAACTGCATGCCGAGCTGTTCCAGCAGCTGGCCTACCACCTGCCCAAGGAACTGGGCGACACCAGGGCCGAGATCGAACGCCGCCTGGCGGCCTGAAGCAGGGAACAAGCAGTGGCCTGTGCGTGAACCGCACCGGCCATCGCAGGCACAAGCTGTGGCCTGCAAACGACAGCCCGACGCAAAAAAGCCACCTCGCAAGGTGGCTTTTTTGCAAGGCAACCACCGCTGTGGCTCCTCGGGGGCTTTTTCGCTTACAGATAACCGCGCTCGTAGGCGCGCTGGATGGAGTAGCTGCGCGATTTTGTTGCGCGCTCCGCCCGCAGAGCCCGGGCAGGTGCGGCTGACGCCGGGCTGGCATGGGCTTGCGTCAGCCCTTCGCTGCGCGACATCGCGGCCTGCAGGTCAGCCATCACGCGGCTGTCCTGCCGGGCGATGGCCCACAGGCGCTGGTCGGCGCGGGCTTCGGCAATGCTGCGCGACCAGTCGTCCAGGCTGCTGCTCAAACGCTGGCCGGCGGCGCGCAGGGTGACGGCAAAGAAGGCCAGCAGCGCGAACAACGCGATCCACAGCGCCATCCAGACCATCAGCAAGTGGCTTTCATCCGCGCTGTCCATGACTTCATAGGACACTGCCACCACGGCCGCCGCCAGGGCCGAGCCCAGCAGCAGCGTGACGCCGCGCCTGCCCGAAACATTGTCTGGAATCTGCTGGGCGACGTCCATCAGCGCCTCCATGCGGTCGGCGCCATGGTGATGGTCGGGATGGGGAGTGTTGATAAAGCTGGTCATGATGATTTCCTCTGGTGTTCTTCCGCATATTGGCAGCGGGTAGGAGAATATTAGGGTTTTTACTAATACTATTCAACTTTATATGTGTGATGTTGTTCATTCACAAAATTGATGAACAAACCACCGTGCCGTCACAAAAACCTGTCAAGCCGCCCAACTTCCGCACGCTCGACCTGAACCTCCTGCGCGTGTTCGACGAGGTCATGGCCGAGCGCAGCCTGACGCGCGCCGCGCGCAACCTCTCCCTGACGCAGCCCGCCGTCAGCAATGCCCTGCGCCGGCTGCGCGAGACGCTGGGCGACGAGCTGGTGCAGCGCAGCGGCCAGGGCATGGCGCCGACGCCGCGCGCGGTGGTGATCTGGCCCGCCGTGCGCGAAGCCCTGCGGCAGCTGCAGGCGTCGCTGATTCCCGACGAGTTCGTGCCGGGCCAGGCGAACAGCAGTTTCGTGCTGGCGATGGCCGACGCGACCGCCGCCGAACTGATACCGGGCCTGACCGACACCCTGGAGCAGGAAGCGCCGGGCGTGAGCCTGCGGGTCGTTCCCCTGACCACGCGCGACCCCCGTATGCTGCTGGACACGCAGGCCTGCGATCTGGCCGTGGGGCATTTCCCGTCGGTGCTGCCCGACCTGACGGCCAAGGCGCAAAACGGCGAGACGATGCCTTTTTTTTTCCAGCGGCTGTACGACGGCGAATATGTCTGCGTGATGCGCAAGGGCCATCCGATGGCCGGCGGGCGGCTGAGCCTGGACGACTTCTGCGCGGCCCGCCACATGCTGGTGAGTTTTTCCGGCCGGCCCTATGGCTTCATCGATGAATCGCTGGCCGCGCTGGGCCGCGAGCGGCGGGTGGTGCTGACGGTGAACCAGTTCTTCACCGCCGGCCGGGTGGTCGCCCACTCCAATCTGCTCACGGTGCTGCCGCGCCATTTTGTGCGCGTCACCGGCATTGCCGGGCAACTGGCGCTGCAGCCCCTGCCGTTTGCGGTGTCGCCGGTGCATGTCGACTCGCTGTGGCACGGGCGCTCGGATCGGCTCAGCGCGCATGTCTGGCTGCGGCATGCCGTTTTGCGGGCGGCTGAAAAGGCCTTCACGGTCTGAAAAACCGCCCTAATTTTTGCGAAGAAGGGCTGGCGCTCAGCGAATGACGCTCAGGAAGGCGCGGGCTGCGCTGCGCAGTTCCTGCGCCTGGCGCGGGTCGCGTCCGGCGCCGGCGTCGGCGCGCTCCAGCAACTGGTGCGCCACCTCGCTGGCGGGCGTCACGGCATGGCGGGAAGACAGGAAAGAAGCGATGTGGGAAAGAATGCGGAACATAAAAAACTCGGTGCAGTGTTGTGAATGGTGACAGGGATAGATTAAGGGTTTTCCCTAGGTTTGCAAGCCCACTCAGAGCACAAAGCCATGCCGATACGGCATGGCGGCATTCAGGCTGGCCTATGCGCCCCAGGAAAAAGTGCCGGCGCGTGAGAAATTTCGCGCCTTCCCGCACAATCGACGCTGTGAACATCCAGCTGCTTTCCGACCTGCACCTTGAGTCCAACCCCTACTTCAAGCCCAGGCCGCTGCCCGGCGCCGACGTGCTGGTGCTGGCGGGCGACATCGGGTCCTACCAGGCGGGCTCGCTGCTGACCAGCCTGGCGATTGACGATTTTGGCCTGGCGCGGTTCTCGCCCTTGCCGGCAGCGCAGGGCGGCGCCGGCTGGCCGACGCCGGTGCTGTTCGTGCCGGGCAACCATGAATACGACGGACTGGAATTCGAGGAGGCCGACGCCCGGCTGCGCGAAGCCTGCCAGCGGCTGGGAATCGTCTGGCTCGAACGCGAATCCGTGCGGCTGCAGGGCGTGCGCTTCATCGGCTGCACCTTGTGGACCGATTTCGATGCGCTGACCCCCCACGGCCACAGCGCAGGCCCGGCGGCGACAGACCCCGTCACCCTGGGCGAGCAGCTCAAGATGCGCGAAAAAGCCTTTCGCGCGGCCAATTTCTACCTCAAGAAGAACCATGCCCTGCGCCAGGGCCAGCCCATGCTGGCCGAAGCGATGCGCGAGGAAAGCCTGAAAAGCCAGGCCTGGCTGCGCCAGGCGCTGGCGGCGCCTTTCGAAGGCCCGACGGTGGTGGTGACGCACTTTGCGCCCAGCCTGCTCAGCGCCGACCCGCGCTATGGCGTGACGCCGGGAACCGCCGGGTTCTGCAATTCGCTGGACGAGCTGCTGCCGCTGGCCAAGGTCTGGCTGCACGGCCACCTGCACTGCCCGAACGACTACGTCCGGCAGAACTGCCGCGTGGTGGCCAATCCGCTGGGTTATGCGCGCAAGGGCGAGCAGGAAGGCTTCCGGCCGTCGCTGCGCATTGCGGTTCAGCCATAGCCTGACGACGGGGGTTGGATTGTCGCGCCCGGCGGTCTGCCGATGGCTAATTCCGTTTCCAAATCAATCCGAGATCAGGCGCGAAGCCGCAGACAGTGCTTTGGCACGGCAAGGCGAAGCAACGACATGTCGGATTGATTTAGAAGCGGAATAAACTACGCTTTTGACCAAGGAGCACACACCATGAAGATTCTTCTGGCCGTTGACGGCAGCCCGTACACCAAGAAAATGCTGGCCTACCTGACCACGCACGACGAGCTGTTCGGCCCGCGCAATGAATACACCCTTCTCACGGTGCAGCCGCCCCTGCCGCCCCGGGCGCGGGCGGCCGTGGGCAAGGAAATCGTCGACGGCTACTATGCCGACGAAACCCAGAAGGTCATGGCGCCGATCACTGAATTTCTGGCGCACCACAACCTGGCGGTCAAGAGCGAATGGAAGGTCGGGCATGTGGGTGAAACCATTGCCAGCTTTGCCGACGAAGGCAAGTTCGACCTGCTTGTGATGGGTTCGCACGGCCACGGTTCGATTGGCAACCTGGTCATGGGCTCGGTCGCCACGCAGGTCCTGTCGCACAGCAAGGTTCCGGTGCTGCTGGTTCGCTAGCATCGCGGCAGGCGGGTTGCCTGCGGCTGAAGGCCCTGGGCACCGGTGCCCGGCCGGCACGGCCTTGCTATTTAAACAATAGCTGGAAACGCTTTACCAGCAAGCGCAAAACACTCAAAACATTAAAAATTTCCGTCTGCGAGGCAGTTTCCTGCTTCAGGCAGCCGCGGTGCCAAGGGTGAAGTAGAACGTCGCACCCTCGCCCTGCACCGAATCGGCCCAGACCTTGCCGCCATGGCGCGCAACAATCCGCTGCACCGTCGCCAGGCCAATGCCGGTGCCGGCAAATTCGGCCGCGGTGTGCAGGCGCTGGAAGGCGCCGAACAGCTTTTCGGCATACGCCATGTCAAAGCCGGCGCCGTTGTCACGGACGAAATACACCTCCCCGCCCTCGCTGCCGGCCATCCGGCCCAGCGTGATGCAGGTGCAGGCCTTGCCGGCGCGTGAACTTCCAGGCATTGCCCAGCAGGTTGCACAGCACCTGCCTGAGCAGGCGTGCATCGCCCTTCGCCACCAGGCCGGGCTGGACCTCGAAGCGGGCCACCCGGCCCGGCTCGCGCTCTTGCAGGGCGGACAGCAGCGCCTCGGCCTTGGCGCTCAGGTCCACCGTTTCCCAGGCCAGGCTGGAGCGCGACACCTGGGCCAGCGACAGCATGGCATCGATCAGTTCGCCCATCTGCCCGACCCCGGCGCGGATGCGCGCAAGGTAATGCTGGCTGCGCTGGGTCAGCGGGGTTGCGCCCTGGCCGGCGATCGACTTGGCCAGCAGGCTGCTGAAGCCGTTGATGCTGCTCAGCGGGCTGCGCAAGTCATGCGAGACCGAATAGGAAAACGCCTCCAGCTGCTCGTTGGCAAACTTCAGCTGCGCCGTGCGCTGCTGCACCCGGTCTTCCAGGCTGGCATTGAGCTGCAGGATGTCTTGGCGTGCCTGGCGGCGTTCGCGAATGTCGGTGCTGACGATCATCACGCCGTTGACCTGCCCGGTTTGATCGCGCACCACGGTCCCGCGCATCTCGACATACACCGGCGAGCCGTCGCGGGCGGCCTGCTCCACCTCGCCGGTCCAGTCGCCCTCGGCCGCCTTGATCTGCTCGATGGCGGCGGTCAGCACCTGCGGGTCGCGGTACATCAGCGTCTGCATGGTCCTGCCCAGCACCTGCTCCGCCGGCCAGCCATACAGGCGCTCCGCGCCCCGGCTCCAGAAGCGGATGGTCAGGTCCAGGTTGCGCACCACGATGGCGCCCGGCGCCAGGTCGATGAGCGAGGCCTGCTCATGCAGCCGCGCCGCCGTCCTGCGTTCAGCCTCCTGGCTGCGCCGCTGTTCCAGCCGGGTGCGCAGGCTGACGATGCCAAAGGCCAGGTTGTCGGCCAGTTCCTGCAAAAGCTGGATCTCTTCGGCGGCGAACTGCTGAACTTCGCCGGCATACAGGCACAGCACCCCGAAGCTCCGCTCATGGTTGCGCAGGGGCAACACCAGGGCGCTCCGGTAGCCCCGCCGCATGGCCGCATCGCTCCAGAAAAATTGATTGTCCGCCTTGCCGATGTTGCCGGTGTACTGCGGTTGCCCCGTGCGCACGGCCTGGCCCGCCGGCCCCTGCCCGCCGGGCTGGTCGTCACGCCAGCACAGGCTGATGGTCTCCAGGTAGCCTTGCTCGGCGCCCGCATGGGCCGCCGGATGGATGGTTTTCCCTTCATCGTCCATGGCAAAGCCCACCCAGGCCATGCGGTAGCCGCCCACGTCCACCGCCACCCGGCACACCTCGGCCAGCAGGGCAGCTTCGTCATGGATCCGGTTGATGGCCATGCTGGAACGGCTGAGCATCTCCAATGCCCGGTGCGTGGCGGCCAATGCCAGGCCAGCGAGCTTGCTGTCGGTGATATCGCGTATGGTGCCCACCACGCGCTCGAATTCGCCGGCGTTGCTGAACACCGGGTAGGAACGGTCGCGCAGCCAGCGGATCCGGCCATCCGCCGGACGAATGCGGTATTCGACGCTGGAATTTTTCCCGGCTTCATTGAGCGCATTGGCCAGCGCCAGCACCGGCAGGTCTTCGGGCAGGACGGCATCGACCCGGGAGCCCGGCACGGCGTACAGGCTTTCGCAGCTGCGGCCCCAGACTTTTTCATAGGCCGGGCTGATGTACCGCACCCGACCCTGGCGGGCATCGACGTTGTAGAACACGTCCTCGACGTTTTCGGCCAGCTCGCGAAAGCGCGCCTCGCTGCCGACCAGCGCGTCTTCGGCGCGCGCGCGCTCCAGCGCCAGCCGCGCAAGGCGGATGGCCGCGTCGATCAGCAACTGGTCGGCAGGCTGCGGCCTGCCGGGCGTGCGGCGGTAAATGGCAAAGGTGGCCAGCACGTCGCCGTCCGTTGCCATGACCGGCGTGCTCCAGCAGGCCAGCAGTCCGTGGGTTGCCAGCAGTTCCCGGAAACCCTGCATCAGCGGGTCGCACCGAGCGTCCTCGACGATCACGCTTTCACGGCGAAAGGCCGCGGTTCCACAGGCGCCCATGCCTTCGGCGACCCTCAAGCCGTCGGTGGCCTGGACGAAGGCTGGCGGCAGGCTGGGCGCAATAGCCTGGCACAGCTGCCCGCCCTGGGACATCAGCAGGGAGCACAGGCTGTCCGGCGTGCTCCTTTCGATCAGCCGGAGGATCGCTTCCAGCGACTTGCGCACCGGCGCGCCCCCGGCGATCAGCACCAGCACCTGCTCCTGGGCCAGGGCAAAGCGTTCTGCGGCCTTGACGTCGGTGACGTCGACAAACACCGCCAGGGCGCCGACCTGCCGGCGGTCGGCGCCGAGCAGCGGATGGGTGCTCATGCGCAGGACACGGTCCTGGGCGTGCGGCGGGGAAAACACCAGGTCCCAGTTCTCGATGCTGGCACCCGCCAGGGTCTGCGTCAGCGGCCCGTTCGAATGAAGCGGGCTTCCGTCGAGCGACTTGAGCGGGCTGGCGTGCCGCCATTCGCTGAACAGCGTGCCTTCGCCGGGCGCGGGGAACAATGTTTGGGCAGTCTGGTTGAACAGCAGGAAACGGCCCTGCATGTCGATGGCGATCACGCCTTCGCTCATGCTGTTGAGGATCAGGTCGAGCATGGCGCGCTCGGCATCGGCCTGGCGCAGGGCGGCATCGAGTTCGCTGCGCTGCGCCTGCAGGGAAGCGGCCATGCGGTTGAAGGCCAGCGCCAGCCGGCCAAGCTCGTTGCGGGGCGGTGTGCCCAGGCTGACACGCGCCAGAAAATTGCCGGAGGCGATTTCGTTGGCTTCCTTCAGGAGGGCATGGGCAGGATTGACCACCAGGCGCCGGCCCATCGCCCAGGCGCAGGCCATGCCCAGGGCGGCCATGCCCAGCAGGGCGGCCAGATCAGCCATCAGCAGGGTGCGCGGCGTGGCGACCAGGATGGCGCGCGGCACGCTGATGGCCACGAACAGCCCGCCCTGGGTGGCGCCGACCGGGGCATAGGCATAGACCTGCTCGACACCGCGGCCATCGGTCGCCTGGGCCACGCCTTGCTGCCACGCGCGGGCTGCGCCCAGGACCGCCGGATCCTGCTCCTGACTGCCGGCCAGGCCGGCCGCTGGATGCGAGGCGAGGACGATGCCATTGCGGTCGATCAATCGCAGCTGCGCGCCGTCCAGGATGCTCACTGCCGACAGGGTTTCGGCAAACTTCATGACATCCACGGCGGCAAAGGCCACGCCGTTGAGAACGCCCCCGGCACTGTAGACCGGCATGCCGAAGGCCATGCCAGGCCGGCCGGTTGCCCGGGAGATGGTGTAGTCGCCGACTGAAAATGCCCGCTGCTCCAGTGCCTGGGTAAAAAAGGTCCGGTCCCCGACATTTATATCGGCGACCGGACTGGCGGCATGGCACGACAGCTTGCCGTTCAGGTCCACCACGCCCAGGTTGGAATACGCCATGTCCTGGGTCTGCAGGTTTTTCAAATACTGCACGCACAGGCGGTTTTGCGTGTCCTTGACGGAAGGGCCGCTGGCGATGTCGCCAAGCAGCTGGGCGGCCCGTTCCACCAGGCGCTGCTGGTGGGCCGCCGCCAGCAGCGCCTCGGACTGCAGGCCGGCCTGGGCGAGCGCCAGCACGTTCTGCTGGTTTTTTGCCGCCGACCAGGCGAACAGGCCAGACACCGGCAGCAGCGCGGCTAGCACCAGCAGCACCAGGCGGGAACGAAGACCGAGCCGGCTCAACATCGGGAACTTTCAGGCGGGGTCGGCGAAGGGAATGCGAAGCGCGGTACGGGCATGGGAATCGGGCGAAAGCCTGTCAGGAACAGTGGGCAGGTCCAAGGGGCAGGCGCTCTGGCGCTTGCCTACTGCTTTCGCTGGACAAACAGGTTGCGCTTGGCATCCTCGGGATAGGCAAAGGTCACCATGCCGTTCCTGACCATGCCCATCACCAGCATGTTCTGCGTGGTCGCATCCTTGTCCTGCTTGCTGAAGGGCTGCTCGTAGGTGGCGGTGACGCCGTAGTAGGTGCGGTTGCGGCTTTCCAGCGCCGCCTTGATGGCCGGGCCGGTGAGCTTGCCGCCCTTGATGCCGAACAGCGAATAGACCAGCACGTAGACCGCGTCATAGCCCTGCGCGGCGGCCATCGGGACCGGAATCTTCTTGACCTTGTACTTGCGCGCATAGCCGGTCAGGAACGATGCCCGGCGCTCGTTGCTGGGCTCGGCGATGAAGGTCTGGGCCATCAGCGCGCCCTCGGCCGCTTCCTTGCCGCCGTCGATGAAGAAGGGGAACGACAGCGTCCAGCCGCCGACCTGCGGAACCTTCCAGCCGAGCGACTGGCGCCCCCGGGCAATCACCGCGTTTTCGGGGCCGACGGTGTAGCTGAAGACGACGTTGGCGCCCGCCGCCCGGGCGGCCTTGAGTTCCTCGCCCAGGTCCTTGACCCCGAGCGCAAACCGGGCGACATGCACCGGCTTGAGCTGCCTGGCCGCCAGCGCGGCCTCGACATCCTTCAGGCCGGCCTCGCCATAGGCGGTGGTGTCGGCAAAGATGGCCACCTTGTCCCAGCCGCGCCTGACGATGTCCTCGACCACGAAGGGCGCCTGGATGGCGTCGCTGGGCGAGGTGCGGAAGATGTAGCTGTCCGCCGGCGGGTACTTGGCCGTGAGCGGCTTGCCGGTGGCGCAGGGAATGATCAGCGGCATCTGGCTGGTCTGGTACACCTCCAGCGACTTGGCGGCGACGCCGGTGTTGCAAAAGCCGATGGTCGCCACGACCTTTTCAGTGATCAGTTCCTGCGACAGTTTCAGGCCGGTGTCGGGATTGGCCTGGTCGTCCTTGCGGACGATCTCGATCTTGCGGCCCAGGTAGCCGCCGACGGCATTGATTTCATCGACGGCCTGCAAGATGCCGTTGAGCATCGGCACGCCGAAGTCCGCCGAGCCGCCGGTGAACGGCCCGATGACGCCGATCTTCAGCGTAGTGGCCGCTGCGCCCGCCGCCGGATCGCCCTGCGCGCTGGCGGGCAGCGAAAGGGACAGCGCGGCCGCAAGGGCCGCCGCGATTCCGGTCACGGCGCGCAGGCCGGCAGAGCGCAAAGAAAGCATTGAATTTCTCCTGGGGTACCCGAGTATATGAAACAGCTTGTATGCAAGGCCCGCTTTTCAGCGCCTGATGCAACAAGCTGTTCGCCGCAGGCGGGTTTCGGCACCGGCCTGGGGACCGGCTGTCCCAGGCTTCAGGCGGCCAGCGCCGCTTCGGCCGACCGGGTCAGCGCGCAGGTCAATGCATCGAGCACCTCGGACTCCAGGTTCCAGCAATGCCAGTAGAGCTGGATGGGCAGGACGCAGGCGGGCGCCAGGTTGACCAGCAGGCCGCGCTCCAGCAGGGGCTGGGCCAGCAGGCGCGGCAGCACGCTGGCGCCCCAGCCGGCCAGCACGGCGCGCACCTGGCCCTCGGACGAGGGCACGAACAGCTGATTCAGCATGACCCGCTTGAGGCCGAAAGCCTTGCCGACGAACTCGCTCTGCATGTCGTCCTTGCGGTTGAAGGCGACGAAGGCGATCTCGCGGAAGTTGTGCGCCGTCAGCGCCTCGCCGCCCAGGCGCTCCCGCGCCAGCGCGGGCGTGGCGACGGCGACGTATTCCATCGCGCCGAGCGGCACCACCTTGCAGCCGCGCAGCGCCTGCCTGAGCGTGGTGACGCAGCCCAGCACCTGGCCCTGGCGCAGCCATTCGTGGGTGAAGTCCTGGTCGTCGGTGACGATTTCCATCGGCAGGCCCGACTGCGCCAGCGCGGTCAGCGCCGGCAGCGCCCAGGTGGCGATGCTGTCGGCATTGATGGCAATCGATATGCGCTCTTCCTCGCGCGCGCCGCGCAGCGAACTGGGCGCAAGCTCCTTCAGGTCGCGCTCCAGGTCGGCGCGCAGCAGGCGAAGCATGCGCGTGTGCTTGAGCAGCAACTGCCCGGCCGAGGTCGCCTTGAGCGGCCGGCTGCGCACGATCAGCACCGTGCCGACCTGCGCCTCCAGCGCGCGCAGGCGCTGCGACACCGCCGACTGGGTGATCGACAGGCGCCGCGCGGCGCGCTCGAAGCCGCCCTCTTCCACGATGGCTGCCAGGCATTCCAGGGCATCCGGGTCAAAAGTGCTCATTCAAAGGGCTTTCAGTATTAGGTGGCCTGATGATTGGGCTGACAGTTTAATTTGACTGTTATCCGGCGCGAAGCTCCTGCACACTTGCGCTTTGCACAAGGGGAACGGCATGAAGGTTGTGGTTTTGGGCGCGGGCATCATCGGCGTGAGCACCGCCTGGCATCTGCAGCAGCGCGGGCACGAGGTCACGGTGGTGGACCGGCAGCCCGATGCCGCGCTGGAAACCAGCTTTGCCAATGCCGCGCAGATTTCCGTCAGCTACTGCGAGCCCTGGGCCAACCGCGACGCGCCGCTCAAGGCGCTGAAATGGATGCTGCGCGACGATGCGCCGCTGCTGTTCAGGCCCCGCATGCCGTTTGGCGAAGGCTGGCAGCAATGGCGCTGGGGCCTGCAGTTCTTGGCGCAGTGCAACGATGCCGCCTTCGAGCGCAATGTGCAGCAGCTGGTCGCGCTGGGCGCCTACAGCCATGCCGCGCTGAAAGACGTGGTGCAGGCCACCGGCATCGACTACCACCGGCTCGAGCGCGGCATTGCCCACTACTACACCGAGCAGCAATCGTTCGACACCGCCGGCGACGCGGCCGCGCTGATGCGCAAGTACGGCGTGGCGCGCCGGGTCGTTTCCACCGCCGAGCTGCTGAAGATCGAGCCGGCCTTCAGCGCCTTTGCCGACCGCATCGTCGGCGGCACCTACACCGCCAGCGACGAAAGCGGCGACGCCCGGGTGTTCACCCAAGGCCTGGCCAGGCGCTGCGCCGAGCGCGGCGTTGAATTTTTATACAACCATGACGTGCTGCGGCTGGAAAAATCCGGCAACGCTATTGAATCCATCGCTATACGCGCCCGTGGAACCAGCGCAGAGGGGCAAAAAGAGGCTCAACCCAGCCCCATGAAGCAATTGAAGGCCGATGCGGTGGTGGTGGCCTGCGGCTCCTACAGCGCGCCGCTGCTGCGCACCGTCGGCGTGGACCTGCCGATCTACCCGGGCAAGGGCTACAGCGCCACATTCAGGTTGCTCAAGCCTGAGCTGGCGCCCTTTGTCAGCACCATCGACGACGAGGTCAAGTGCGCCATCAGCCGGCTGGGCAACGAATTGCGCGTGGCCGGCACCATCGAGGTCGGCGGCTACGACCTGTCGCTCGACACGCCGCTGGCCAGGGCCCGGTGCCGCATGCTGGCCCGCCGCATCGAGCAGGTGCTGCCCGGCGTGTGCGACACCCGGCTGGAGGAAGAAGGCGGACAGCCGCAGTTCTGGTGCGGCCTGCGCCCGGCCACGCCGAACAACATTCCCTACATCGGCAAGACCCCGGTCGGCCGGCTCTGGGTCAACGCCGGCCACGGCACGCTGGGCTGGACGCACGGCGCCGGCTCGGGCAAGGCCCTGGCCGAACTGATCAGCGGCGAGGTGCCGGCCATGGCCTTCGGCTTTTACGGCCTGGACCCAGCCCGGAGCCCGCACCGCCTGACGGCCGCCTGAGCCAGCTGCCACTGGCGGCTCAAGGCGCGCGGTAGGGTGCGGCCTTGCGGTTGATGTCGCTGCCGGCCTCATCGACCGCGCGGGCGAGCTTGTCCTGGTTCTGCTGGCCTCTCGCATACCAGTTGCGAACGATTTCCGAGGCGGTTTCGCGCCCGCCCAGGCCGAAGGCCAGCCCCAGCGCCAGGGCAACGGCGCCGACCACCGCCATGAACAGCGTGTTGACCAAAGCCGTCGCAATGCCGATCTGGTTGACCGCCACCACGATGGCAAAGGCCCAGACCAGCCCGGAGGCCACCTTGGCCAGAAGCTCCGGATTGCCCAGCGCGCTCTTGGCCGCCGCGCCGCGCACGACATTGCCCAGGGCAGAGGCAAGCAGCCCGCCGATCACCAGCACCACCAGCGCCACGATCACGTTCGGCAGCCAGAGCAGCAACTGGCGCAGCACGTCCGAGACCGCCGGCAAGCCGAGGGCGTCGAAGGCGACGACCAGCGCGATCAGCCGGATGAACCATTTCACGACCGCGCCCAGCACGCCGGCCGAATCGGTGCCCGTTCCCATCTTGCTGACGAAGTCGGCCAGGCCGGAACGCTTGGCAAGCTCGTTGAACCTGATGGTTCTCAGCAGGGCGGCCACGGCCTTTTCCACCAGCGAGGCGACCAGCCAGCCGACGATGAGGATGATGATGAAGCCGAACAGCTTCGGTATCGCGCTGAAGAACAGGGCCATGGCCGTGGCCAGCGAGCTCATCAGAGCGGTGCTCCATTCGGTGACCTGGTATTGCATGTGTAACTCCTGGGGGAAAACGGTGGATGAAAAATCCAGTGTTTTCGGGCAGTGCCCGGCCTTCATGTCGGCCGCTTCCATGCGCTGTTGTAGGAAACAAGGCGCTTTCAGGCCCGGGCTCGGCGGGCAGGCCGGGCCTCATGTGGCGGCGCTGGAACTGCCCCCCTTCTCCTACAGGCCGTGCTTTTTCAGGCTGACAGCCGGAAGATGCAAAGCCGGCAACAGTGGCGGCATGACTCCCCAAAAATCCCGCACTTCGCCCCTGAACACGCCTGACCAGCCGGCCGCCGGCAAGGGCATGCCGGCCCAGGACCCGCAGCCGCAAAAGCCGATGGTTGACCGCCAGCCCGACTTCAACGACGGCTCGACCGAGCAGACGCTGGAACTGCCGCGCGACCGCGACGAAGCCAAGGACATGACCAGCGGCCAGACCAGCCCGCTGATCGAGCAGGCGGCGCAGGACATCGCGGACGGGCTGAAGGACACCAGCAAGGCGCCTGAAATGGACAGGGCCTACAGGCAGCAAAAGCCGTGACGCCGCGGGCCGCGATGCTGGTGCCAAGGCAGCGCATCCGGCCAGCCTGACCGGCTGCATGCAGGGCTTGCGGCCCTCAGGCCGGCCCGTCAATGCCGTTTAATGACCAAATGAGCCTTTTGCGCTTATACAACAACGACTTTAAGCTATATAAACCATAGCAACCAGGGTTTCCAAACCGTCTTTCGGGCGCACCGGCGGGCGGCTTGCAGCGCCAACCCCGGACAGCGCCCGGGCGCCCAGTTCCCGGCGCAAGCCCCGCGGCCGGCGCAAGCCGGTGGCTTCAGTTAAATTAGCGCCCTATGTTGCCCCTCTCCCCCCTTCGCCAGGCGAACAGCCCGAGCTTTTCGCCCCGGGAATTCCGCGCCTCGCTGGCGATGTTCGCCACCGGCGTGACCATCGTCACGGCGCGCACGCCGGCCGGCGTGCTGGTCGGCCTGACCGCCAATTCCTTCAATTCGGTGTCGCTGAATCCCCCGCTGGTGCTCTGGAGCCTGTCGCAAGGCGCCAGCTCGATGGCCGTGCTGAGCACCGGTTCGCACTATGCCATCAACATCCTGTCGGCCGACCAGAAGGAACTGGCCGAGCGCTTTGCCAGCCGGCGCGAGGACCGCTGGACGGATGTGGCATTCACCGAAGGCGCCAGCGGCGCGCCGCTGCTGACCGGCTCGGCCGCCACCTTCGAATGCTTCAACCGCAGCCGCTACGAGGAAGGCGATCATGTGATCTTCGTCGGCGAGGTCGAGCGCTGCAGCCACCGGGCCGGCGCCGCGCCGCTGCTGTTTCACGGCGGCAGGTTCTACACCGAGCATCCGCTGTAATCCGGCGCCACGGCCTTGCGGCCAGCCTGCCGGGCGGGCGTCGGCCGTCCGCGTCCTTGCGTTTTCCAGTCACACGGATTCTTCATGATTGAACGAAAAACCCATCTCGACACCCTGGCGGTGGCCATGCTCCTCGGCTGCTGCCTGTTCTGGGGGCTGCAGCAGGTCCTGATCAAGGCCACGCTGGCCGAGATACCGCCGATGTTCCAGGGGTCGCTGCGCCTGCTGGGCGCCACCGCGCTGCTCTGGTTGTGGTGCGCCTGGCGCCGCATTCCCCTGTTCAGCCGCGATGGCTCGCTGGCCGCCGGGCTGCTGGCGGGCGCCCTGTTCGGCGCCGAATTTGCCTGCATCTACCTGGGCCTGCAATACACCACGGCCTCCCGGCTGACGGTGTTCCTGTACACCTCGCCGTTCTGGGTCGCGGTGCTGGTGCCGATCTGGGCCCGGTCGGAAAAGCTGCGCGGCATGCAGTGGGTCGGGCTGCTGTGCGCCTTCATGGCGGTGGCCTTCGCCCTGCGCGAAGGCTTTGCCGGCGGCGCGGCATCGACCGTTCGCGGCGACCTGCTGGCGCTGGCCGCCGGCATGCTCTGGGGCCTGACGACCGTGGTGATCCGGGCGTCGAGGCTGGTGAAGATACCGGCGGAAAAGCTGCTGTTCTACCAGCTGGCCGTCAGCGCGGTCGCCTTCCCGGCCCTGTCGCTGGGTCTGGGTGAAGTCTGGGTCTGGCGCTTCAGCCCGTTTGCGCTGGCATCGCTTGCCGTGCAGACGGTGATTGGCGCCTTTGCCAGCTACCTGGCCTGGATGTGGATGCTGCGCCACTACCCGGCCACGCAGCTGTCCTCGTTCACCTTCCTCACGCCGGTGTTCGCGCTGGTGTTCGGCGTGGTGCTGCTGCACGAGCCGTTGACGGCGCAGCTGGTGCTGGCGCTGCTGGGCGTGGCCGCCGGCATCGTGCTGGTCAACCGCAAGCCGGCCGCAGCACGCGTCCAGGCCCCGACCTAGGACCCCGCCAGTCCCATCTGGTGCGGCTTGCGGGCGTCCTGGATGACCACCGCGGCCTCGTTGCCGGCCGCCTCGGCCTGCTCTTGCGCCACCAGGGCCGAGAACACGCGCCGGAAGTGCGCCAGCGCGGCGTCCGAGGCGATGGCCTGCAGCTCGAACTGCGGGTCCGCGTCCAGCACCTTCTGCTGCGCCTCGATCAGGTGCTTGTCCTCCATGAAGCCGTCGATCAGGCTCTGGTGCAGCGAGCGCGAGATGTTGTGGTCGTCGCCCTCGTAGTTGTTCAGGTAGGTCCAGAAGAAGTGCGTGCTGCGGCGCGTCTCGGGCGTCATGAATTGGCAGTTGCGGTACTCGCGGGTGCCCTCGCGGTTGCCCTTCTCCGACCCGCTGCCGGCGGGCGAGAACATCGACTCCAGGAAGAAGGTGCCCGGCACGTGCATGTGGCCGATGT
>JAQGMN010000310.1 GCA_028292345.1 Polaromonas sp.
CCGGTGCCGATCAGGAGCGCCAGCAGCATCCAGCCGGCCGCGCCTGGCACCTGGCCGCTGGAGAGGCCCAGCCCGGACGGATTGAGCAAGGCCGTCAGCATGGCGAATTTTCCGACAAAGCCCGACAGCGGCGGCAGGCCGGCAATCACCAGCGTGCAGGCCATGAAGGCCAGGCCCAGCAGGGCCACGGCGGCGGGAATCACGCGGCCGGTGAGCACTTCCTCCGCGTCGTCCAGGTTCAGCCCCTTGACGGGCATCAGTTCGGCGGTCAGGAAGGGCGCATCGTCGTCGTCATAGGGCGCCAGGCTGGCGCCGTCGTTGCGCCAGCGGTCCATCAGGTCGGCGAGCAGGAACAGCGCGCTGATCGCCAGCGTCGAACTGGGCAGGTAATACAGCAGTCCGGCCGTCAGCAGGGGTTGGCCAAATCCGGCCGCTGCCAGCAAGGTGCCCGACGACACGATTGCGCCGAATCCGGCCAGGTAGCCCAGGCGCTGCGAGCCCAGCATGCCGATGGCGCCGAAGGCCATCGTGACCATGCCGCCGCCGATCAGCCACAGGCTGCCGAACTGCGCCGACGGGCCGGCCTCAAGGCCGAACAGCAGCAGCCACAGCCGCAGGATCACATAGATCCCGACCTTGGTCATGAGGGCGAACAGGGCGCCGACCGGCGCCGTCGCCGCGCTGTAGGCCGGCACCAGCCAGAAGTTCAGCGGCCAGACCGCCGCCTTGATCAAAAAGGCCGTGGCCAGGATGCCGGCGGCGGCATGCAGCAGGCCCCGGTCGGCCTCGAGCACTTTCGGAATGCCTTGCGCCAGGTCGGCCATGTTCAGCGTGCCGGTGATGCCGTACAGCATCGACGCGCCGATGAGGAACAGCGACGACGCGGCCAGGTTGATGGCGATGAAGTGCAGCCCCGACTGCACCCGCACCCGGCCCGAACCGTGCAGCAGCAAGCCATAGGACGCGGCCAGCATGATCTCGAAGAACACGAACAGGTTGAACAGGTCGGCCGTCAGGAAGGCGCCGCACAGGCCCATGAGCTGGAGCTGGAACAGCGGGTGGAAGTGAACGCCCGCGCGGTGCCAGCGGGCGGCGGCAAACACGCTGGACGCCAGCGCGATGGTGCTGGTCAGCACCAGCATCATGGCCGTCAGGCGGTCCAGCGCCAGCGCGATGCCGTAGGGCGCCGGCCAGTTGCCCGCCAGGTAGACATCCATGGTCGACGCCGGGCCTTGCTGGGCCGCCCAGCCCAGCAGCGCCACCGACACGCCCAGCCCGAGCAGGGTGGATGCCATGTTCAGCGTCAGCTTGGCGCGTTGCCGGTCCTCGCCCATCAGCAGCATGAGCGCGGCCGTGAGCAGCGGCAGCAGGATGGGCGCCAGCATCAGGTGCGGCATCAGCGGCGCGATGATTTCGTTCAGGGCACTGGTCGCGCTCATTGCAATTCCTGGGCGTCGTCGGCCCTGCTGCCGTCCACATGGTCGGTGCCCGACATGCCGCGCGAGGCCAGCAGCACCACAAGGAACAGCGCCGTCATGGCAAAGCCGATGACGATGGCCGTCAGCGTCAGCGCCTGCGGCATCGGGTCGGCATAGTTCAGCAGGTTTTGCGGCACGTTGGGTGCGAGCAGCGGCGCCTTGCCCAGTGCCAGGCCGAGCCGGCCCATGCTGAAGATGAACAGGTTGACCGCATACGACAGCAGCGCCAGGCCCATGATCACCTGGAAGGTGCGCGGGCGCAGCAGCAGCCACACGCCCGACCCCGTCAGCATGCCGATGGCAAGGGCCAGAACGATTTCCATCAGAGGGTTTCCACGGTTGAAGGCAAGGCCGCGGCCTCGCGGGTTTCCTCGGCCATGCGCGCATGGTAGCGATGGCCGCGCACCGACTGGTGGGCGATCGAGGTCAGGATCATCAGCGTCGAGCCCACCACCAGCAAGAAAACGCCGAGGTCGAAAAATATCGCGCTGGCCACATGGAGCTCGCCGATCAGCGGCAGGTCCCAGTGGGCCGTGTGGCTGGTCAGGAAGGGGTAACCGAAGGCCAGCGAGGCCAGTCCGGTGGCCAGCACCGTCAGCAGGCCCAGGGCCATCCAGCGACGCAGCCGCAGCGGCAGGTGCGCCTCGACCCAGTGGGTGCCCGAGATGATGTACTGCACCAGCAGCGCCACCGACAGCACCAGCCCGGCCACGAAGCCGCCCCCCGGCTCGTTGTGTCCGCGCACGAAGAAAAAGACCGACACCATCACGGCCACCGGCAGCAGCAGCCGGGCCAGCACCGCCGGCACCATCAGGTAGCCCACGGCCGTGTCCATTGCCTGGCGCGGGTTGAGCAGGTCGGTGGCCAGGTCGGCGGGCAGGGCGCGCTGCTGCTCGGGCAGGTCCATGGTCTCCAGGGCCGGGCGAAAGCGGCGCAGCAGCGCATACACCGTGAGCGCGACGATGCCCAGCACGACGATCTCGCCAAAGGTGTCGAAGCCCCGGAAGTCCACCAGCATGACGTTGACCACGTTGCTGCCGCCGCCTTCGGTGAACGCGCGCTCCAGGAAAAAAGTGGAGGTGCTTTTGGGAAACGGCCGGCTCATCATGGCCCAGGCCAGCAGCGCCATGCCGGTGCCGGCGCCCACCGACAGCAGCAGGTCGCGCACCCGGCGCCAGCGCGTGCCGCGCCGCTCGGCCCGGCTCGGCAGGCGCAGGCTTTCCTGGCGCTTGGGCAGCCAGCGCAGGCCCAGCAGGATCAGCACGGTCGTGACGACCTCCACCACCAGCTGGGTCAGCGCCAGGTCGGGCGCGGAGAACCACAAAAAGGTGACGCAGACGCACAGCCCGGACGCGCCCATCAGCGCGAGCGCGGCCATGCGGTGGTATTTGGCCTGCCAGGCGGCGCCAACCGCACAGGCCGCGCCAACGGCCCAGAGCAGCGCAAAGGCCGGCGACAAGGCCAGCGACGCCCGGTCGCCCACATACAGCCCGCGTGCCCATAAGGGCAGGACGCCCGCCACCAGGGTGGCGCTGGTCAGCCAGAGCATCTGCCACTGCAGGCGCCGGGTTCCCATCATCCGCCGGCCCTTGCGGCCCGCCAGCGTCAGCAGGGCCAGCGCGCCGTCGAACAGGCGCTTGCCGTTGAGGCGGTGCATCAGGACGGGCGCGTCCACCTGGCCGAGCAAGCGGTAATGGCGCAGCACCCGGTACATCGCGATGCCGCCCAGCATCGCCACGATGCTCATCACCAGGGGGGTGTTGACGCCATGCCAGACGGCCAGGCTGTACACCGGCAACTCGCCGCCCACCACCGGACGCGCCGCCGCCTCCAGGAAGCGCCCCACCGTCCATTCGGGGAACACGCCCACGACCAGGCAGGCCAGCACCAGCAGCTCGACCGGCACGCGCATCCAGTGCGGCGGTTCGTGGGGCTGGCGAGGCAGGTCGGTGGCGGGCGGGCCAAGGAACACGTCCACCGTGAAGCGCAGCGAATACGCCACGCTGAACATGCCGGCCAGCGTGGCGGCCACCGGCAGCAGCAGGGAGATGAACGGAGACGCCTCGATGAACACCGTTTCTGCAAAGAACATTTCCTTGGACAAAAAACCGTTGAGCAGCGGCACGCCCGCCATGGCCGCGCTGGCCACCATCGCCAGCGTGGCCGTCACCGGCATCAGGGTGCGCAGGCCGGACAGCCGCCGGATGTCGCGCGTGCCGCTTTCATGGTCCAGGATGCCGGCGGCCATGAACAGCGACGCCTTGAAGGTCGCATGGTTCATGATGTGGAACACCGCCGCGACGGCCGCCAGCGGGCTGTTCAGGCCCAGCAGCAGCGTGATCAGGCCCAGGTGCGAAATCGTCGAATACGCCAGCAGCCCCTTCAGGTCATTTTGGAACATCGCCGCATAGCCGCCGATCAGCAGCGTGCACAGTCCCGCGCCGCCGACCAGCCAGAACCACGGCTCGGTGCCGCCCAGCACCGGCCACATCCGCGCCAGCAAGAACACGCCGGCCTTGACCATGGTGGCCGAATGGAGGTAGGCCGACACCGGCGTCGGGGCGGCCATGGCGTGCGGCAGCCAGAAGTGGAAGGGAAACTGCGCGCTCTTGGTCAGCGCGCCCAGCAGCACCAGCACCAGGCTGGTCAAATAAAGGGGATGCGCGCGAATCTGCGCGCCGGCGGCCAGCACGATGTCCAGGTCGTAGCTGCCGACGATGTGGCCGATCACCAGCATGCCGGCCAGCATGCACAGCCCGCCGGTGCCCGTCACCGTCAGCGCCATGCGGGCGCCACGCCGCGCGTCCTTGCGGTGGTGCCAGTAGCCGATCAGCAGGAAAGAGAACAGGCTGGTCAGTTCCCAGAAAAAGGCCAGCTGAATGAGGTTGCCCGACAGCACGATGCCGACCATCGAGCCCATGAAGGCCAGGAAGAAGGCAAAAAAACGCGGCACCGGGTCGCTGGGCGACATGTAGTAGCGCGCATACAGCACCACCAGCGAGCCGATGCCCAGCACCAGCATGCAGAACATCCAGGCAAAACCGTCCAGCCGGATCACGAAGTTCAGGCCCAGTTCAGGAAGCCACTGGATTTCCTGGCGCAGCACGCCGCCCTCGGCGATCCGGGGAAAATACAGCGCCGCCTGCACGGTGCAGAACAGGGCGATCAGACCGGCCAGGGTCGATTCGGTGTTGCGCGCATTGGCCGGCAGGACCGCCGCCAGCAGGCTGCCGATGAAGGGAAGAAGGATCAGGGTGACGAGGGGCATGCCCGGATGATTTTACGGGCGGGGTTTTGCTGCCGGTTTCGAAGTGGGCATGTGCTATTAAATCAATAGCTATTTGCGCAGGCTGAATATGCGCAAAAGGCTGTTTTGGCTTGGAATCTGTAACTGCTAACGCGTTTTAGTGGATCGCTGCGGTTTCTGTTCTTCTTTGGTTTTTGGTGGGTTCTTCTGTGGTTTGAGGGGTTACCCCCCGCCGGGAAGGCGCTCACCCCTCAATCCACAAA
>JAQGMN010000317.1 GCA_028292345.1 Polaromonas sp.
CGGTGCAGGCGCTGACCAAATACCCCAGCGGCGGCGCCGATGTGCTGATGGGCTCGGTGGTGACGAACAGCGAAGCGCTGCACCATCTGGTGCATTTCTGCCATATGCGCGTCGGCTACGGCGTCAGCGGCAATGATGCCGAACTCGTGCTGCGCGGCCTGAACAGCATGGCCCTGCGCTATGCCGCGCAGGATGCCGCCACGCGCCAGCTCGCCGGCTGGCTCCAGGGCCAGCCGCAAATCGCCGCCGTGCTGCATCCGGCCTTGCCCGATTCGCCGGGCCATGGCGAATGGAAACGCGACTGCACGGGCGCGGCCTGCCTGTTCAGCGCGGTCTTCCGGCCTGACATCACCCCCGCCCAGATCGACCGCTTCTGCGACAGCCTGCGGCTTTTCAGGCTCGGCTACAGCTGGGCCGGGCCGATGAGCCTGTGCGTGCCCTATGACATGGCGGCCCTGCGTGTCGCACGCCCCTGGCCCTTCAAGGGGGGATTGGTCCGCTTCTCGGTCGGCCTCGAAGCCGTTGCCGACCTGCAGGCCGACCTGGCCCAGGCGCTGGCCGGCCTGTGAGCAATGCCTGATGGCAATGCATTACAGTCAGGGTTACCTATTCACGAAAGCAAGCTGTGGCAACTCCCAATTACTCCTATGAAAAGCGTCAGAAGGAGCTGGCGAAAAAACGCAAGAAAGAAGACAAGCTCAAGCGCAAGGGCGAAGGCAGGCCGGATGACGAAGCGGCTGAAGACGGCGCTCCAGGCGCTCCGGAGGACCAGAATCCCGATGCGGACATGCCGCCCGTTCCATCACCCTCCTGAATTGCGCCTTGGCATTGATTCTTTAGTAAAACAGGCCTTCTGCGCATGATGCGCGGGCATCTGAAGCTATGAAATCGATAGCAGGCCTGCAAGAATCCCTGAATCCCGGCATCACCGCCTCTGGTGCTGCCGGTTTTTTTGCGTCAAGCCTCGGCAAGGAGCGAGCGCGCCAGTTCGGCCATGGCCTGCATGCTTCGGCCCGGCGGCACCAGCGTGCGCGCCTGCGCATGCTGGGTGAAGTTGCGCTGCATCGACTGCAGGTAGCCCGGGTCGTAGTGCCTCACAAGCAATTCAAGCACCACCGATGCCACGTCGCCGCTGCGCGCACGCGCCTGCCAGTCCTGCACCAGTGCCTTGCCGCGTGCCTCGGTCAGGGCGCCGAGCCGCTCGCAAAAAAATTCGATGTCCTGGACAAAAAAATCATAGTCCTCCAGCAGCAGCGCCACCCGCTCGCCTTCAGGCAAGTCGATGCGCAGGCAGGGGCTGGCGCGCATTGCCGAGATCAGTCCTTCAGGCACGGCCACATTGCCGACCTTCTTGCTCTCGCTTTCAATATAGACCGGCCGCGCCGGATCGAAGCCGCGCAGCGCCGTCCAGATGCGGCTGTCGTAGGCCTTCTGGCTGGGCTGGGCCACGCCCGGGATCATGCCGAGCACCGAGCTGCGGTGGTTTGCCAGCGCTTCCAGGTCCAGCACCTGCGCCCCCTGCGCCGCCAGGGCCTGCAGCAGCCGCGTCTTGCCCGAACCGGTGGGGCCGCACACCACGCGGTAGCGGTGCCGCGCCGCCAGTTCCGGCAGGTCCGCGACCAGCGCCGCCCGGAAGGCCTTGTAGCCGCCATCGACCAGCGTCACCTTGAAGCCGATCTGGTCGAGCACCAGCGCCAGTGAGCCGCTGCGCTTGCCGCCGCGCCAGCAGTAGAGCAGCGGCTGCCATTCCCGGGGCTTGTCGAGCACTTCGCGCTGGATGTGCCCGGCGATGTTCCTGGCGACCAGCGCCGCGCCCAGTTTCTTGGCCTCGAACTGGCTGATCTGCTTGTAGCGGGTGCCGACGATCTTTCGCTCCTCGTCATGCAGGCTGGGCCAGTTCACCGCGCCGGGCAAGTGGTCCTCGGCATATTCGCCCTCGGAGCGGGCGTCGATCACGGTGGAGAACTGCCCGAGTCGGGCCAGGGCGTCAGCGGCGGAAATGCGGTCAAGGCTCACGGGATGATTTTCTTCAGTTCTGGCCAGACATTGGCCAGCATTCTGGCTTGCGATGACTCGTTGGGGTGGATGCGGTCGGCCTGGAAATTGGCGGCGGCATTATCGCCATCGGCCACGCCCTTGAGGAAAAAGGGCACGAGCGCGACCTTTTCCTCTTTGGCCACCTTCTGGAACAGGCCGGAAAAGGTGTTGCCGTAGGCGCCGCCATAGTTGGGCGGCACCTGCATGCCGACCAGCAGCACCTTGGCCCCGGCCTTTTTCGAGGCCTGCACCATGCTCGCCAGGTTTTGCTCGGTCATGTCCAGCGGCAGTCCGCGCAAGGCATCGTTGGCGCCCAGCTCGATCACCACCGTGGACGGCTTGTGCTGGGCCAGCAGCGCCGGCAGGCGCGAACGGCCGCCCGAGGTGGTGTCGCCGCTGATGCTGGCGTTGACGACCCGGGCATTCTTGTTTTCGCTGGCGAGCTGCTTTTCAAGCAATGGCACCCAGCCGGTGCCGCGCTTGAGGCCGTATTCGGCGCTCAGCGAATCGCCGACGATCAGGAGCGTCGGCTGCGCCTTGGCCTCGGCCGGCGTCTGGGCGAACGCGGGCGCGGCCAGCAGCGCGCTCATCAACAGGGTTCCCAAGGATTTGGCCCAGCGGCTTCGCACGGACGGGGCGGGCTTGCTACAGTCGGCAGCAATCGATTTAACGTTTTCAAAAAGGGTTGACATGTTTGAACCTGTGGTTTGCGGATTGGGTGAAGTTGTATCCAGGCCTTCCATTGCATTGGAGCCTGCCAGCTCTCCAATTGTTTCCGTTGAGCATGTTTTCAAGTCGGTCACCGACTCGACCGGCACCTTGACCATTTTGCGCGATATCGACTTTGCGCTGAATCCGCGCGAAACCGCCGCCATTGTCGGCGCATCCGGCTCGGGCAAGAGCACGCTGCTGACAATCATTGCCGGGCTCGACACGCCAACGAGCGGCACGGTGCGGCTGGCCGGGCAGGACATCTTTGCCATCGGCGAGGACGACCGCGCGGCCCTGCGGGCGCAGAAGGTCGGCTTCGTATTCCAGAGCTTCCAGCTCATGGCCAACCTCACGGCGCTCGAAAACGTCATGCTGCCGCTCGAACTCTCGGGCATGAAGCAGGCCAGGGCGCTGGCAACCGACATGCTCAAGCGGGTGGGGCTGGGCGAGCGGCTCGGCCACTATCCCAAGGTGCTGTCGGGCGGCGAGCAGCAGCGCGTGGCGCTGGCGCGGGCCTTTGTCGTCAAGCCGGCCGTGCTGCTTGCCGACGAGCCGACCGGCAGCCTGGACTTTGCCACCGGCGAGACGGTGATGAAGCTGATGTTCGAGCTGAATCAGGAACTCGGCACCACGCTGGTGCTGGTCACGCACGATCCGGCGATTGCCGCGCGCTGCCAGCGGCGCATCACCATCGAGGCGGGCCAGATCGCTGTTTCCTGAGCCACACAGGCCTCTGGCGCTTGCATAGCAAGCGTTGGGTGCTATCAAAAAAATATCAATCTGCACGGCTGCGCTGGTGATCCGGCCAAGCCCGGCGCAGTCTGCAAAACCGCAGCGGCGATAATCGCCCGATGTCTTCCTCCCCCCACAAAGTTCTTTTCGGCTTCCATGCCGTCGGTGTCCGCCTCAAGACCGCGCCCAAGTCGGTCATTGAAGTTTTTTACGATGCCTCGCGCCGCGATGCCCGGATGCGCCAGTTCACCGACCGCGCCCGCGAGGCCGGCGTGCGGCTGATCGAGTCCGACGGCCTGCGCCTGGCCAAGATGTGCGGCAGCCACGGCCACCAGGGCGTCGTTGCCCGGGTCGATGCGGTCGCCCAGGTCACCTCGCTCGACGAGTTGCTGGAGCAGCTTGAAGAAGCCGGCACCGCCCAGCCGCTGCTCTTGGTGCTCGACGGCGTGACCGATCCGCACAACCTCGGCGCCTGCCTGCGGGTGGCCGACGGCGCCGGCGCGCAGGCGGTGGTCGCCCCCAAGGACCATGCCGCCGGCATCAATGCCACGGTGTCAAAAGTCGCCAGCGGCGCGGCCGAGACCGTGCCCTACTTCATGGTGACCAACCTGGCGCGCACCCTGGGCGAACTCAAGGAGCGCAACATCTGGTGCATCGGCACCAGCGACGATGCCGAAAAGACAATCTACGACGTGGACCTGACCGGCCCGGTGGCATTGGTGCTCGGGGCCGAGGGCGAGGGCATGCGCCAGCTCACGCGCAAGACCTGCGACGAGCTGGTCCGCATTCCGATGCACGGCGCGGTCGAAAGCCTGAACGTGTCGGTCGCCAGCGGCGTCTGCCTGTACGAGGCATTGCGCCAGCGGCGCCCCGCAGCCGGTTCGGCCAATTAAACCAGCCCGTACCAGCCGAGCAGCGCGCCCGCGCCCAGCAGCCAGAGCAGGTGCGTCCGGGTGCGCCAGACGATCAGCGCCGTCACCGCCGTCACCAGCCACACCGGCCAGTCCCTGAGCGAGCTGCCATTGGCGCTGGCCAAAATCCAGCCGGTGGCGATCAGGAGCGCCACGACGATGGGCGCCATGCCCTGCTTGAAGGCCCGCACCCACCGCAGTTCGCGGTTGCGGTAGCCCCATTGGGCGGCTGCATAGGTCAGCACCGTGCTGGGAATCAGGATGCCCGCGAGCGACAGCAGCACGCCGAGAAAACCGGTCAGCATGCCGCCGGCGTTCAGTCCGACATTCCAGCCCAGCAGCGCGACGAACAGCACGTTCGGGCCGGGCGCGGCCTGGGCAATGGCGATCGAGGCGTTGAACTGCTCGTCGGTCAGCCAGTGCTGCTGGTCCACCAGGAAGCGGTGCATGTCGGGCGCGGTGGTAATGGCGCCGCCCACCGACAGCAGCGACAGCGCCGCGAACTGCACGAACATGGTGAACCAGTCGGCGGTGCTGAGGACGATGCTCATGCATCCACCTCCGGCTTGCGCACCAGCCCGAGCTGGCGGTAGGCCCACAGGCACGAGACGCCGCCCAGGCCCAGCAGCACCCAGGCCAGCGGCACGCGCACCAGCGCAATGGCCACGAAGGTGGCCGCCGCGAAACCCCAGCACACGGCCAGCCCCATGACGTTGCCGCGCAGGGCGCTCGCGAGCTTGAGGCCGGTGGCCGTGATGAGGCCCGCCGCCACGGCACCCATGCCGCGCAGCGCGCCCTGCGCCGCGGGCACATCGGCCACGCCGGCAAAGAGCGCGGCCACCACCAGCACCACGACCATGGGCGCGGCCAGCATGCCGGCCAGCGCGGCAGCCGCACCGGCCAGGCCGAAGTAGCGGTCGCCGATCATGATGCCCAGGTTGATCACGTTGGGGCCGGGCAGGATCTGCGCCACGGCCCAGTCGTCCACGAATTCATCGCGGGTGTACCAGCGCTTTTGTTCCACCAGCACGCGCTGCGCCACGGC
>JAQGMN010000342.1 GCA_028292345.1 Polaromonas sp.
CAGGGAACATCCCGGCGCATCGTTGGCACCGTTGTCCCTGAACCTGTCATCAAGGGGAACGGCGCGAATTCAGTCGTCTTGGGCGCGAGAAGAAACTGCCTTGGCAATCAAGGCGTTCATGTCGGCCGCACGCTCCGTGGTGCGGTCGAAATGGAAATGCAGGGTCGGCACGGTGTGCGTCATCAGCCGCTTGAACAGGCCGTTGCGCAGGAAGCCCGCAGCCTGATTGAGCGCGATTTCGCACTCTTTCGGGTCGCCGACCAGCACGCTGAAATAAATCTTGGCATGGGCATAGTCGGGGGTGACCTCGACCGACTGCACCGTCACCATGCCGACGCGCGGGTCCTTCAACTCTCGGGCGATCAGTTCCGTCAGATCGCGCTGGATCTGGTCGGCCACGCGAAAGCTGCGGTTGGGGGTGGATGATTTTTTACGCATGAATTGGGCTCTGAAGTTGCAGTCCTGGTTTGGAGCCGGCCGTTCGCCAACCCGAAGGCTGGCGAACGGCCCTGTTCTCTTACAAGGTCCGGGCCACTTCCTTGATTTCGAAGAACTCCAGGATGTCACCGACTTCGATGTCGTTGTAGTTCTTCAGGTTCAAGCCGCACTCGAAGCCTTCCTTGACTTCCTTGGCATCGTCCTTGAAACGCTTGAGCGAGTCGAGTTCACCGGTGAAGATGACCACGTTCTGGCGCAGCAGGCGCAGCTTGGCGGTGCGGCGGACCACACCGGCGGTGACCATGCAACCGGCAATCGAGCCGATCTTGCTGACCTTGAACACCTGGCGAATCTCGGCATTGCCGATGATTTCTTCCTTCTTGTCGGGCGTGAGCATGCCGGACATGGCGGCCTTGAGTTCGTCCACAGCGTCATAAATGATGTTGTAGTAGCGAATGTCGATGCCGTTGTTCTCGGCCTGCTTGCGCGCCTGGGCATCGGCCCGGGTGTTGAAGCCAATCAGCACCGCCTTCGATGCGATGGCCAGGTTGACGTCGGATTCGGAAATACCGCCGACACCCGAGTACACCAGCTGGACCTTGACCTCGTCGGTCGACAGCTTGAGCAGCGACTGCGCCAATGCTTCCTGCGAACCCTGCACATCGGCCTTGATGATGATCGGCAGCAGCTTGACTTCGCCAGCATTGATGTCGGCGAACATGTTCTCCAGCTTGGACGCCTGCTGCTTGGCCAGCTTCGTGTTGCGGAACTTGCCGGCACGGTAGGTGGCAATTTCTCGCACGCGGCGCTCGTCGGTCATGACCATGAAGTCGTCGCCCGCCTGGGGCACTTCCGTCAGGCCCTGGATCTCGACCGGGATCGAGGGACCGGCGGTCTTGATCGGCTTGCCGTTCTCGTCGAGCATGGCGCGCACGCGGCCATAGGTCGAGCCGGCCAGCACCACATCGCCCGCCTTCAGCGTGCCGGACTGGACCAGCACGGTGGCCACCGGGCCGCGGCCCTTGTCCAGGCGCGCTTCGATCACCAGGCCCTTGGCCAGCGAATCGACCGAAGCCTTGAGTTCAAGCACTTCGGCCTGCAGCAGCACCTGTTCGAGCAGGTCGTCGATGCCTGCGCCGGTATGGGCCGAGACCGGCACGAATGGCGAATCGCCGCCGAACTCCTCGGGCACGACGCCCTCGGTGACCAGTTCTCCCTTGACGCGCTCCAGGTTGACGCCGGGCTTGTCGATCTTGTTGATCGCCACGACGATCGGAACGCCGGCGGCACGGGCGTGCTTGATGGCCTCCTTGGTCTGCGGCATCACGCCGTCGTCCGCCGCAACCACCAGGATCACGATGTCGGTGGCCTGCGCGCCTCGGGCACGCATGGCGGTGAACGCCTCGTGGCCCGGGGTGTCGAGGAAGGACACCATGCCGCGCGGGGTTTGCACATGGTAGGCGCCGATGTGCTGGGTGTTGCCGCCGGCCTCACCGGAGGCCACCTTGGCACGGCGGATGTAGTCAAGCAGCGAGGTCTTGCCATGGTCCACGTGGCCCATGACGGTGACCACCGGCGCGCGCGGCAGGGCTTCGGCCTGCTGGCCCTGCACGTCGTCAGCGGTGAAGGCTTCCGGATCGTCCAGCGCCGCGGTGAGTGCCTTGTGGCCCATTTCCTCCACCACGATCATGGCGGTGTCCTGGTCCAGCGGCTGGTTGATGGTGACCATCTGGCCGAGCTTCATCAGATGCTTGATGACCTCGGACGACTTCACACTCATCTTGTGCGCGAGTTCGCCCACGGTGATGGTTTCAGGCACATGGACCTCGATCACCTTGAAATCGGTCGGCGCGACAAAATTCGACTCCGGACGCACTTCGCGACCGCCGCTGCGGCGGCCACGCGGCCCGGCGCGGAAATTGCCGCGGCCCGGCACCACCGGAGCGCCACGGCTCGGAATACCTTTTTTCTTGGCCGCGTCATCCTTCCAGGTCGAAGACAGGTTTTCGGACTTGACTTCCTTCTTGCCGGCGGCGCCTGGGGCAACGGGCGCGCCAGCGGCACCGGGCGCAGCAGGCTTGACGGCACCCGGGGCAACAACCGGCTTGTGCAGCGTTCCCTTCATCGCGACCTTGGGGTCCACGTGCGGAACCAGGACACGCTTGGGCGCAGACAGCATGGCGCGAATGCCAGCGGCTTCCGCCTCGGCCTTGCGGCGGCGTTCCTGCAGGTCAACGGCCTTGGCTGCATCGGCCTGGAATTCAGCCGTTGCCTTGGCTTTTGCAGCAGCCTGAAGGGTGGCGGTTTCCGCAGCCTTGGCGCTTGCCGCTTCGGCGGCCTTGCTGGTTTTTTCTGCTGCGGCAGAGTCCACGATCTTTTGTGCTTCCACGTTAACAGTTGCGGCCACCGGGGCAACAATGGGCGCCGGCTTGAAGATTTTGCCGATGGTCGGCTTGACCTTTTTCGCCGTTTCGGCGGCGGCAGCCGCCTGGGCAGCCGCTTGCGCCTGGGCCTTTGCCTGCGCCTCGGCCTCGGCTTTTTGGGCGGCGGCTTCGCGCTCCTGCTCGCGTGCCGCATCCTGCGCCGCCTGCTCGTCGCGCAAACGGCGCTTTTCCGTCAGCTCTTCTTCCTGGCGGCGCAGCAATTCGGCATTCCGGTTGGCCTCGTCTTCACGGCGGACCAGTTCGGCGTCCTCGGCCGCATGAGCCTGCGGAGCGGCCACGGCGGCATTCACCTGCGGGTCTTCGACCGGCAGATCCGCTTCATCCTCGCGCCTGATGAAGGTGCGCTTTTTGATGGTCTGAACGGGAATGGTGCGGGCCTTGCCAGACGAATCGGCCTGCTTGATTTCAGAAGTGGACTTCTTCATCAAGGTGATCTTCTTGCGATCGGCAGCGACAGTGCCATGGCTGGCATGCAGGTAGCCGAGCAGCTTTTGCTTGTCGGATTCCGACAAGGGATCGCTGGCCTGCCTCTTGGCTACGCCTGCGCTGGTCAATTGCTCGATCAGGGTGGCGGGAGATTTATTCAATTCAGCTGCGAATTCAGCGACGGTAGTGGTACTGGACATATTTGGTTTTCCTGACTGGCCTCCATGATCATTGCTCTTGGGCTGCTGCGGGTGCAGCAGCGTCGCCAGCGTCATCGGTAAACCAATGGGCGCGCGCGGTCATGATCAGGGCTTTGGCCTCGTCCGCAGACTGGCCGGTTATATCGGTAAGCTCATCCACGGCCAGATCGGCCAGATCGTCACGGGTGGCAACACCCGCTTCGGTCAATTTTTCGATCAACTCGGGCGTCAAGCCGGCCACGTCGCGCAGGTTCTGCGAAACGCCGCCAGCATTTTCTTCCAGAGCGATTTCCATGGTCAGGAGAGCGTCTTTGGCGCGGGTGCGCAGTTCGTTGACGGTGTCTTCGTCGAACGACTCGATCTCCAGCATTTCCTGCAGCGGCACATAAGCCACTTCTTCCAGGCTGGTGAAGCCCTCGGAAATCAGAATGTCGGCGATTTCCTCATCCACGTCGAGCTTGGCCATGAACAGCTTGCGGCTGCTGTCGGTTTCGCTGGCCTGCTTCTGGGCCGACTCGTTGGCATCCATGATGTTGATCTTCCAGCCGGTCAGCTCGGACGCCAGGCGCACGTTCTGGCCGCCGCGGCCGATGGCGATGGCGAGGTTTTCCTCGTCCACCACCACGTCCATGGCATGGCGCTCCTCATCGACCACGATCGACGACACATTGGCGGGCGCCAGTGCGCCAATCACGAACTGGGCCGGGTCTTCGCTCCACAGCACGATGTCAACGCGTTCGCCGGCCAGTTCGTTGGTCACGCCGTTGACGCGGGTGCCGCGTACGCCGACGCAGGTACCGATCGGATCGACGCGCTTGTCATGCGACAGCACGGCGATCTTGGCGCGTGAGCCGGGGTCGCGGGCGCAGGTCTTGATCTCCAGCAGACCCTGCTCGATCTCGGGGACTTCCTGGCGGAACAACTCGATCATGTATTCAGGCGAGGTTCGCGAGAGGATGATGGGCGCGCCACGCAGCGTGGTGTCGACCTCCATGATCATGGCCCGGACGCGGTCGCCGGTGCGCAGGTTTTCCTTCGGAATCATGTCGCTGCGGCGCAAGCGGCCTTCGACCCGGCCCGACTCGACGATCAGGTCGCCCTTGTCCATGCGCTTGACGGTGCCGACAAAAATCTTGTCGCCGCGCGACATGAAGTCTGTGAGCAGCATTTCGCGCTCGGCATCGCGGATTTTCTGCAGGATGACCTGCTTGGCCGCCTGGGCGCCAATGCGGCCGATGGGCAGGCTTTCGACCGGCTTTTCGATGTAGTCGCCTTCTTCGATGTCGGGGATTTCATCGCGCGCGTCGGTCACCAACTCTTCGGCCTCGGGATTTTGCAGGCCGGCCTCGTCGGCGACGACCAGCCAGCGGCGGAAGGTTTCGTAATTGCCGCTGTCGCGGTCCACCACGACGCGGATGTCCACGCCGTCGGCATACACCTTCTTGGTCGCCGACGCGAGCGCAAGCTCGACAGCGCCGAATACAACGTCGCGTTCAACGTTCTTTTCACGCGAGATGGCATCAACCAGCATCAACAGTTCGCGATTCATTTCACAAGCCTGCCTTTCTAAATTATGTTTCTATGGATGTGTCGGCTACAGATTTGGGTCTGCGGCCCTTGAAATCAACCACAGGCGCCAAACGCGCCTGTTGGATTTCATCCAGCGTGAACCCCAGCGCCTGGAGTGGCGCGGGAATTCGTTTCTTGCTCACCTTCTGCCCAGGCTTGACAGCAGGTTCATCGCTCCAAACGATTTGCCATCCCGGCTGGCCGCCGACAGGCTCGGCCCGTTCCAGCATTCCACGGAATTTCTTGCGGCTGGCCGATACGGTCGAACCCGCACTGGCAGTCACGCCAATCGGCGCCTTGAGGGTGATGTCAATCAACTCACCCACAAAACGCTCAAAATCTTTTTCATTGCGCAGCGGCCGGTCGATGCCGGGGGAACTGACTTCCAGGCGCGAATACTCGGCGCCTTCGACTTCAAGCACGAACTGCAGTTGACGCGTGACCTTCTCGCAGTCTTCCGCATTGATGAACTGCACGGCCTCTGGCGGCGTTCCGGCAAGGTAAGGCATGTCGATCGTGACACGCAGCAGGCCGCCGCTGGTGCGCTCGATCTCGACCAGTTCATAGCCCAGCCCAGTTACCGTTTGCTCAATCGTCTCTTGCAAAGCCATTCAGTCTTTCGTTCCTTTTAGCTGCTCGCCAACCGTTCATTTGCCCTGTGCAAAAACAAACGCCCAAAAAAAATGGGCGGTAAAAACCCGCCCATTTGGTCGTGTGAAGCGCGTATTCTAGCGTAAAGGGCGCCACAACGCAACCATTTTTGTACGGGTTTGGCGTTCAAGGCCCAGCAAATTCATGCGGTTTGTGAAATGGCTCAACCCTGCGCAACCAGGATTTTTGTGTAGGGATGCTGCGGCGCATCCAGCACCGACCGCACCGGACCCGATTCGACGATTTCGCCGTCCTTCATCACCAACACCTCATGGGCCATGGCGCGGATCACGTCGATGTCGTGCGTGATGAGCAGGTAGCTCAGGCCGCGCTCGCGCTGCAGCCGCTGCAGCAGCCCGAGCACCTGCTTTTGAATCGTCACGTCGAGCGCACTCGTCGGTTCATCCAGCACCAGCAGACTGGGATTGACGATCAGCACCCGGGCAATCGCCAGACGCTGGCGCTGCCCGCCCGAGAATTCATGCGGATAGCGGCGCAGCAACCCCGGAAACTGCGCTTCGCCCATGCCCACGTCGGCCAGCGATTGCTCGACGCGCGCTCTTCTTTCGCCCTGGCTCAGCAAAGGCTCGTGCACCAGCAGGCCTTCTTCCACGATCGCCTCGACCGTCATGCGCGGCGACAGCGAGGAAAACGGGTCCTGGAACACCACCTGGACCACCTTGCGGATGGCCTTGTTGCCAGCGGCCTGCCGGCTCCACGACTGGCCGGCCGCCTGCAGTTGGCCGGAGAACTTCAGCAGCCCCAGACTGGCCAGCGCCAGCGTGGACTTGCCGGAGCCCGACTCGCCCACGATGCCCAGCGTTCTACCGGCCGGAATGGCAAAGCTCGCGTCCTTGACAGCGACAAACTCACCGCTTCGGAACCAGCCCCGCAGACCCGGAACAGCCACCGGATAAGCCACGCGCAACTCGCTGGCCCGCATGACCGGCTGGCATGGACTGAAATCCGGGCGGGCATCATCGACATCCCGTACGGGTTTGCTGTCGATCAGCCTGCGCGTATAGGCATGCTGCGGCCGCGCAAACACGTCGGCCACCTTGCCCTGCTCGACGATATGGCCGTTTTCCATGACCGCCACCCGGTCGGCAAAGCGGCGCACCAGGTTGAGGTCGTGGGTGATGAGCAGCACGGCCATGCCGTTTCGCCGCTGCAAGTCCCCGAGCAGGTCCAGGATCTGTCCGCGCAGCGTGACATCGAGCGCGGTGGTCGGCTCGTCGGCCAGCAGCAGTTTGGGCCGGCACGCCAGCGCCATGGCGATCATGGCGCGCTGGCGCTGGCCACCCGACAACTGATGTGGAAAGGAATGGGCACGCCGCTCCGGCTCCGTGATGCCCGTGTCTGCTAGTAATTTTATAGCTGCTTGCGTAGATGCAGCTTGAGTAAAACCCTCTTTTAGCTGTAAAATCTCGGCAATCTGGTCGCCCACGGTGAACAGCGGGTTCAAGGCCGTCATCGGCTCCTGGAAAATCATGGCAATGTCCCGGCCGCGAATGCCCAGCAGCGCCCGTTCGGGCAGGGACAGCAAATCGCCCCGGCCGCCGGGCGCTTCAAACAGCGCCTGCCCGGTGATCGCCGCATCCTGGACCAGCCGCAGCAGGCTCAGCGCGGTCACGGTCTTGCCCGAGCCCGACTCGCCCACCAGCGCCAGCTTTTCGCCGGGTGCGATGGAAAAGTCGATGCCGCGCACGACTTCCTTGCCGGCGAAGGACACGCGCAGCCCCTTGACTTCCAGCAGCGGGCCGGTCATGGGTCTACCTTTCTGGGGTCCAGCGCATCGCGCAGCGCGTCGCCCATGAAGGTCAGCAGCAGCAGGGTAGTGACCAGCACGGCAAAGGTGGACAGCGAAATCCACCAGGCGTCGATATTGGCCTTGCCCTGGCTCAGCAGTTCGCCCAGCGAAGGCGTTCCGGGCGGCACGCCCAGCCCCAGGAAATCGAGTGACGTCAACGCCAGGATGGCCGCGCTCATGCGAAACGGCAGGAAGGTCACCACGGGCGTCAGGCTGTTGGGCAAAATGTGCCGCCACATGATCTGCAGGTTGCCCACGCCCAGCGCCCTGGCCGCCCGCACATAGTCCATCTGCCGGTTGCGCAGGAACTCGGCGCGCACATAGTCCGACAGCCCCATCCAGCCGAACAGGCTGAGCAGCACCAGCAGCAGCAGCGTGCTGGGCGCGAAGATGGCGCTGAAGATGATCAGCAGGTACAACTCGGGCATGGAGCCCCATATTTCCATGAAGCGCTGGCCGACCAGGTCGGTCTTGCCGCCTGCGTAGCCCTGGATCGCGCCGGCAATGACACCCATCACCACGCCGATGGCGGTCAGCGCCAGGCCGAACAGCACGCTCAGGCGAAAGCCGTAGATCAGTTGCGCCAGCAGGTCGCGGCCCCGGTCGTCGGTGCCGAACAGGTTGTCGCGTGACGGCGCGGAGGGATTGGGTTCCCTGGCGAAATAATTGATGGTGCGCGGCCCATAAGGGTTGGGCGGATAAATCGCCCAGTTGCCGCCCTGCGTCAGCTTGTTCTGGATGAACGGGTCGAGGTAGTCGGCCGGCGTGTCGAAGTCGCCGTCGAAGGTTTTTTCCGAATAGTCCTTGACGAGCGGAAAGTAGAGCGTGCCCCGGTAGCTTGCCACCAGCGGCTTGTCGTTTGACAGCACCTCGGCGAACAGGCTGAACACCACCAGCAGGCAGAACAGCACCAGGCTCCAGTAGCCCAGCCGGTTGCGCCGAAAGCGCTGCCAGGCGCGGCGCGATGGGGAGATTGAGGCCCCCACGCTT
>JAQGMN010000367.1 GCA_028292345.1 Polaromonas sp.
AATGCCGGTGCGCGGCTTCCGCTCAGGCCGGCCGGCGCATTTTGAACAGTTGCTCGGGGCCGACGCTGAAATAGTCGGCCGGCCCGCCGCCGCGCAGGATGTGGCCGGCGCCGGCCGTGTCGTACACGCCGTCCTTGAGCAGGCGCTCGGCAATGTGCACCGCCACCACCTCGCCCAGGACCAGCCAGGTCGGCACCTTCGCGCCGTCGGCGCCCTGGAGCTGGACGATCTGCGTGGTGCGGCATTCGAACGACACCGGGCTTTCCTGCACGCGCGGCACCGAGATCACCCGCGACGGCGCCGGGGTCAAGCCCGCCAGCTCGAATTCGCTGACCTCGGGCGGCACGGCGGCGCAGGTCTGGTTCATGGCGCCTGCCAGCGGGCGCGTCGCCAGGTTCCAGGCGAATTCGCCGGTCTGCTCGATGTTGCACACCGTGTCCTTGTAGCCAATGCTGGCAAAGCCGACGATGGGCGGCGTGTAGTTGAAGGCGTTGAAAAAGCTGTAGGGCGCCAGGTTCAGGCCGCCTGCCGGGCTGCGCGATGAAATCCAGCCGATGGGGCGCGGCCCGACGATGGCGTTGAACGGGTCGTGCGGCAGGCGATGGCCGCTGCGCGGTTCGTAGAAGTGGATGGTGTCAGGCAAAAAGGCTCCGCAGTGGGTCGAAAGACAGGTTCAGGCACAGGGCGCACCTTACCGCACGCGGCCCTGCCCGTCTGTCGCCGCTGCGGCGCCCGGGCTAGCGGCGGTTCGGAATATCGGGCCGGGGGTCGAAGCGGTTCGGAATGCCGTCGCCATCGCGGTCCCGGCCGGGGCTGCGTTCGGCGCGGTTGGGCGGGCCGCTGTGGTTCGGGTTGTTCGGGTTGCGGTCGAAGCGGTTGGGAACGCCATCGCCATCCCGGTCGCGGTCATAGCGGTTCGGTACGCCGTCGCGGTCCCGGTCGCCCTGGCCGCGGCCCGGATGCGGTCCCTGGACAAAAGGCCTTCCCGGACGCGGCCCCGGCACGACGACCACCGGCGGCGGTGGCGGAGGACGGTGGTAGCCGCGTGGGTAGCCGTACCCGAAGCCGTCGGAGCGGTAGATCGTGCCGCCGCCCTGGATATACACCGGCTGCTGGATCACCTGGGGGGCCGGCACGTCGTAGCCGTAGTTCTCATAGCCGGGCGCCGGATACACCGCGCAGCCGGTCAGTCCGGCCGCCGCGCAAAGCACTAAAAATGTTCTCATGGAAAGCTCCCGTCACCCCTGCCAAAGCCGACAGGCTGCTTCATTGTGGTCTGGCGAGGTGTCGCAGCCATGTGTTCCTGTCAAGAAAACCTGTCCGCTCGTTACCAGATGTAGATCATAAAGCGCGCCTTGTTTGCTACATTTTTTATAGCTCTATGCGCCCGTGTATATTGCGCAAATGGCCTTTTTCATGCAAATCTGGCCCTTGCCGCCGGTGCTTTTGCGCTTGCAGCGGAACCGACGCGGCCCCGGCGTGTCTGACTCCGGACCCGGCTGCGCGCAAGGCGCTGGAACCAGCGGGCGCTGCGGCGCATTCCGGCCGCCCCACCCCACAGCAAAAGGAATGGATGAATCGACGACGCATGCTGACCCTTCCCGCCTGGCTGCTGGCGACCGGCGCCGCCGGGCCGGGCTTTTCCGGCGCGCACGCGGCCGCTCCGCCCGGCTACACCGTGTCCACCGGCCAGCTGGAGCAGGCCGTGGCCCAGCGGTTTCCGCTGCGCTACCCGGTCGGCGGGCTGCTGGACCTGACGCTGGGGGTGCCGCGCCTGCGCCTGCTGCCCGAGCTGAACCGCCTGGGCACCGAAATGGTGGTCGAAGCCGCCGGCCCGGCGCTGGACCGGCGCTACAGCGGCACCTTCGACCTGGATTTCGCGCTGCGCTATGAAGCGCGCGACCGTACCCTGCGCGCGCACCGGCTGCGCGTGCATGCGCTGCGCTTTCCCGACCTGCCGCCGGGGCCGTCGGCGCTGCTGGACGCCTACGGCCCCACCCTGGCCGAGCAGGCGCTGGGCGAAGTCGTGCTGCACACCTTGCGCCCGCAGGACCTGGCGCTGCCAGACGCCATGGGCCTGCAGCCCGGCAGCATCACCGTCACGCCCCGGGGGCTGGCGGTCAGCTTCGTTCCCGCGCAGCCGCGCTGAAGTGGCGCGCCGCGCTGCTTGCAATTGGAAACGTCGCCCCGCCGACCGGCGCGGATACTCGCCCATTTGAAGAAAGCGAGGGATGCCATGGCCACCCAGATGTATGTCAACCTGCCCGTCAAGGACCTGGACCGGTCGGTCGATTTTTTCACCCGCCTCGGCTTCAGCTTCAATCCGCAGTTCACCGACAGCAACGCCACCTGCATGATCATCGGCCCCGACAGCTTCGTGATGCTGCTGGTCGAGAGCTTTTTCAAGACCTTCACGACCAAGAAGCTCTGCGATGCCCGCCGGCAGACCGAAGTGCTGATCTGCCTGTCCTGCGACAGCCGGGAGCAGGTGACCGACAGGGTGGGCCAGGCCATTGCCGCAGGCGGCGTTACGCCCAACCCGCCGCAGGACCACGGCTTCATGTACCAGCATGGTTTCCAGGACCTGGACGGCCACCTGTGGGAGCTGATGTACATGGATGCCCGCGTCACCAGCGAGCCCGATACCGCCCTGTCCTGACCGCCCGAAGGCGCCTGGAAGCAGGTCCGGGCCGCAGGCCGAAAGCAGCGCGCCATGCCCGCCCCGCCAGCCTTCCAGACCCGCCAAGCTCGGCAAGAGCTTTCCTACCTGAACAACCGAAATTCCCCGGCATGGCGGTTTTGGCACCGCAACAAGACTTTGCTCAGTGGCTTGACGGCCACCTTTTTATTTCATTGACCGCACGCGGAAGGAAACCCACCCATGACCACAACCCCTGAAAAATTCACGCCCCCCACCGCCCATCCGCTGGGCCGCACGCTGGCGGCCGCAGCGGTTTGCGCACTGGCGCTGGCCGCCATGCCGGCCGGCGCGCAAGGCACCAGCGGGTCCGGCACCGGCGGCTCGTCCGCCAGCGGGGCCGGCACGGCCAGCGGCGCCGCCGGCGTCACGTCCTCGGGCGCTCCCCGCGCAGCCGGCACCAGCGCCAGCGGCACCGGCGCCATGGTGTCGCGCGACGACAGCAAAATGATGGCCGACCTGGCGCAGGCCAACATCGCCGAGATCGAGACCGGCAAGATGGCGCTGGAAAAATCGCAGAACGACCAGGTCAAGAAGTTTGCCCAGCACATGATCGACGACCACACGTCGGCCCTGAAGGAACTGCAGACGCTTGCCACGGCCAAGGGCGTCACGCTGCCCGACGACACCGACCTGAAGCACAAGACCATGGCTACCGCATTGAAGGCCATGACCGGCAACAGTTTTGACAACCAGTACATGAAGCGCGTAGGCGTGGGCGACCACCAGGCGACCATCGAACTGCTGCAAAAGGCGCAAAAAAACGCCAAGGACCCCGAACTCAAAGCCATGGCCACCAAAATGCTGCCCACCGTGCGCGAGCACCTGAAAATGGCGCAGCAAGGCGTCACGGCCGTGGCGAACAAGAAGTAAGCAGGCCTGCGGCACGCCCGGCCCATCGGCCCGCTTGCGTCAAAACGCAGGCGGGCCGGCGCCAGAAAGCCAGATACCCGTTACTTTTGCAACAAGCCGTGACGCCAGACGGCTTTTTTTGGCAAATAATGCGGTGCTAACAGGTTTTGATTCTTTTCAGGCAAGGGCACGCACATGGACTCCCCCACTTTTACCGTCTTGATCGCCGTCGCCGGCCTGGTGGCTGGCTTCGTGCTGTGCCGGCTGCTCATGCGCGGGGGCAGCGCCGCCCCGACACCGCAGGCCAGACAGGAGCAGGCCGAACTGGCACAGGCCCGGGGCCGCCTCCGTCAGCTGGAAGAAGAACGCAAGCTCGCCGTCAAGAACTACGAAGACCTGAAACACGAGACTGCCCGGGCGCGCGGCGTGGCCAACGCCGTCAGGAACAGCGCGCCGCCGGCCGAACATGCCGCCCAGGTCACCGCGCTGCAGGCGCAACTGGCCACGCTGCAGGCGCAGGAGCAGGCCGTCCGCACCGATGCCGCCCGCGCCAGGTCAGAAGCCCAGGCCGAACAGGCCCAGGCCAAGGAATATTTCCGATCGCTGGAGAACAACCAGCAAATCGCCGCCGCCAGCGCCCAGGCGCTCAAGCTCGACGCCGACCGGCTGCGCGAAGCGCTGGACGCGGCCGAGAAAGAGCGGGCCCGCGCCGCCGAGCAGGCCGCCCAGGTGCCCGCGCTGCAAGCCCGGCTAGCCGCCGCGCTCCAGCAGCAGGACAAGTCGAACCCGCCAGCCGCCCAGCCCGGCGCAGACAGCCAGGCGGCCCAGACCGCTGAGTCGCTAAAGCGCGCCCAGGCCCGTGTGCTGGCGCTGGAGCAGGAAAACGCCAGCCTCAAGCGCAGCGCAGCCGCCCTGTCGGCTTCAGCGCAGGGCGCCAGTCCGGCCGCCGCGCCGGCGCAGGCCACGCAGTTGCCGGTGCTGGAAGAACAGGTCCTGGCGCTGCAGAACCTGGAAAAAGCCATCAAGAAAGAGTTTCAGCTGCTGTCCGAACTCCAGCGCCATGTGACGCTGACATCGGCCACGCGCCACGAGTTCAACGAGAGCCCCGAGTCGCGCACCGGCAACGCCGCAGCCGCCTGAGGACCGTTTGAGGGCCGGCTGCCGGCAAGGCCAGCCGGCGGCTACTTGCCTTCGCGCACCAGCCGCACCGCGCCCGGGGAGTTGCGCTCCCCTTCCCCGGCACTGCCTTCGGTGAAGGCCACATACATGAAGTAGCCCCGCCCGACGCTGCTGGACGTCCAGAAACGCGCGACCGGCGTTGCCGGAAAGGCCACCGGGTCAATCGCCGCCTTGCCTTCCTCGGCCTCGCGCACCGCCACGATGCCCGAGAGCTCCTTCAGCGTCGGCAAGCGCCATGGCTTGCCCGAAGTCGCCGCGGTCTTGGCGCGTGCCTCGGCGCCGAAGTAGTTTGAAAACACCGCATTGTTGGTGCAGGTGTTGCCTTTCCAGTCCATGCCCTCGGCGCAGCGCCGCCAGACCAGGCCGGTCTTGCTGTCAGCAATTTCCTGGCCGTCCGCCGACGGCGTGTAGCGCGGCGCCGCCATCACTGGCGCCAATAGCAGGGTAACCAGGACAAGCGACAGGCCGGAAATTTTGGCCGACAGGGCATGCATTTGCATAAGTTGGGTACTCCATAGACCGCCCATCGACCAAGGCGTGATGCCGGATGCTAACGGCGTTTTTACAAAGCGCACCTAGGGAAGCTACGTAACGCCCGCCGGCGCGTGTCAGCAAACCAGCGCCGGTAGAGGTGCATGATGTTCGTCACAAAATGTTATTAAATGTGACTTTCTGATGGCGATTCTTATTTCTGCGATGGGCAGCTGCGCATCGCGCATGACCAGCGGCGAGCGCCGGCTGGCCGAGCGGCTGGAGCAAAAGCTCGACGACGACTATTTGCTCTGGTACGACGTGCCGGTCGGCCCCAAGCAATCGCACCCCGATTTCGTGGTGCTTCACCCCCGGCGCGGCCTGTTGATTCTGGAAACCAAGGACTGGCGGCTGGAAGCGGTTCAGCAGGCCACGCGGCAGGCGTGGGACCTTCTGGTGGACGGGCGCATCAAGGTCGTCATGAGCCCGATGGCGCAGGCGCGTTTTTGCGCCATTTCTGGAAGGAATAGCTAGTGAGAAAGTTGTTGCATGAAGTTGATCCTCGCGAACAAGATGGTCGAGACGCCGTGGCTCGTTTCAAAGCTCAATACCGAGCTGCTGCGTACCAATCACTCCAAATTTTGAAGGGAGGGGAAGTAGATGCCGTATTCTGCGATATACACGATGATTACGTTGTTAGAAAAATAATCAATGGCGTGGAGCACTACGACTTCTACCAAGTTAAAACAAACAATACAAAAGGCTTTCAATGGAAATTGGCGGCTATTTTTGGAATCAATACAAAAAAAGCTCAGGAACTCGCCAAAGTCAAAGATAGCTTTGTTGGGAAATTAATGCTTCATACCGTGCAGTTCGGCGAAGCATGTTTAACGGTGAACCTTCAGTCAAATAAAGACTTTGACGAGACGGTTTACCAAGTTGAAGATGCATTCGCCAGCGGAGGCGTCGATCATAAAAACGCCAAGCATTTTTTTGGTTTCTTTAATGAAATTCATCCTGATGCAAAGACATTCACAGAGGATGGCATTAAAGCGTGTCTAGCCAAGCTACGCCTTATTGGAGCCTCGACATTAGGGCGTGTCATCAATTGCCAAGCCTGTTCACCCTTGAAAGCCGGGCCAAAGCGCTTTATTTCAGGGTAATGACCAGAAGATACGCACTTCGAGATGATCAGTGGGAACGCATCAAGGACTTGC
>JAQGMN010000376.1 GCA_028292345.1 Polaromonas sp.
TGCCGCAGGGCGCCGTCGTCGGCACGTCGAGCCTGCGCCGGCTGGTGCTGCTCAAGGCGCTGCGGCCCGACCTGGTCATCGAGCCGCTGCGCGGCAACCTGGACACCCGGCTGCGCAAGCTCGACGAAGGGCAATACGACGGCATCGTGCTGGCCGCCGCCGGCCTCAAGCGCCTGAAGCTCGAATCGCGCATCCGCCACACCTTTGCCCCCGCCGACATGCTGCCGGCGGCCGGGCAGGGCGCGCTGGGGATTGAAGTGCGGGCCGACCGCGCCGATCTGCTGGCGGCGCTGGCCGGGCTCGCGCACCCGCCGACTTGGCTGGCGGTGACGGCCGAGCGCACCGTCTCGCGCGCCATGGGCGGCAGCTGCTCGATGCCGCTGGCCGCTTTCGTGACCGCCGGCAGCGGCGGCGCATTGCGCCTCGATGCCGCCTGGGGCGAGCCGGCCACGGCCGATGCGCTGTCCGGCGCCCACCAGGCCGCGCCCGCGCCGCTGGTGCGGGCGTGCCACACCGCCGTTGTGAAAACCTTTGCCGACGCCGAGGCGCTGGGCGAAGCCGTGGCGGCGCAGCTGCGCGCCGGCGGCGCGGTCTGGGCCGGCAACGCGCCGCTGCCCGCCTGAGCGGCGCCGGCGCGACCGCATGACGACCGCCCGCGCCATCGTGACCCGGCCCGAACCCGATGCCGGGCGCTGGGCGCAAGCGCTGGCGCAGGCCGGCATTCCCGCCGAGGCGTTGGCGCTGATCGACATCGCGCCGCTTGCAGGCGCCGCCGACGCGCAGGCGCTCGGCCATGCCTGGCAGGCGCTGGACGGCTATGCCGCCTGCCTGTTCGTCAGCGGCCATGCCGTCGCGCACTTTTTCAAGCAAAACAGGCCGATTGCGCACGCTGCGCTTGCGCAAGCAGCTATGAATAACGTAGCAGATGGCGGTTCATGGCTTCCGCCCCATCTGCGCTTCATGGCGCCCGGTCCGGGCACCGTGGCCGCCTTGCTGGGCGCCGGCGTTCCCGCCGCGCAGATCGACGCGCCGGCGGCCGACGCCCGCCAGTTCGATTCCGAGGCGCTGTGGCAGGTCATCGGCGCGCGCGACTGGCAGGGCCGCAGGGTGCTGGTCGTTCGCGGCCAGAGCGCCGGCGCGGCGGGCGCCAGTTCCGGGCGCGACTGGATTGCGCGCCAATGGCAGGAGGCCGGCGCCAGCGTCGATTTTGTCGGTGTCTACCAGCGCCGCGCACCGCTTTTGACCGGCGCGCAGGTCGCGCGCGCCCGGCAGGCCAGCGCCGATGGCTCGGTCTGGCTGTTCAGCAGTTCCGAAGCCGTGGCCAATCTGGTCGGGCTGGCGGACCTGCAGGGCGTGGACTGGCGCCGCGCCCGCGCCATTGCCACGCACCCCCGCATCGCCCAGGCTGTGCGCGCCGCCGGTTGGGGTGTTGTTGTGGAGTCACGCCCGGCGCTCCAGGACATCCGCCAGACGCTCGGCTCGATAGAATCGCACCATCCATGAGCGACAGTCCTCCAGCCTTGCCCCCGTTGACCCAGCCGCCGCCGCCAGGCGAGCCACCAGTGCCAGAACGTGCCGTGGCCCCTGGCGCCGCTCCTTTGGACGCGTGGCTGGTGCCGCGCAGCTGGGCGCTGGCCGTGGCGGCGCTGGCGGCCGCCGGCCTGCTGGGCAGTGCGGCGCTGTGGCAAAAGCTCGGCGCCATCCAGGAAGAACTCGCGCGGCGCAGCACCGACACCAGCGCGCAGTCCATCGAGGCGCGCACCCTGGCGCAGGCGGCGCAGGACAGCACCCGCGACCAGTCGGTGCGCCTGGCCCTGCTGGAAACCCGCCTGGGCGAAGTCAGCCTGCAGCGCACCCAGCTTGAAGAACTGATGCAGAGCCTGTCGCGCTCGCGCGATGAAAACCTGGTGGTCGATGTCGAATCCGACCTGCGGCTGGCCCAGCAGCGCGCCTTGCTGACCGGCAGCGCCGAGCCCCTGCTGGCCGCGCTGAAATCGGCCGAAGCCCGGCTGGCGCGCGCCGCGCAGACGCGCCTGAACCCGGTGCAGCGCGCCGTCACCCGCGACATCGAGCGCGTCAGGAGCGCCAGCATTGCCGACGTGCCGGCGCTGATGCTCAAGCTCGACGAGCTGGCCCGCCTGGTCGACGAACTGCCGGTCGTCAACGACGTGGCGAGCAACAACATACCGCGTCCGGTCGATGCCGTGGCGGCCGAGCCGCAGGGCGCCGCTTCCGACGCCGGCAAGTCCTGGCTGCCGGGCGTTGACACGCTGGCGCTGAGCGCCTGGTCGCGCCGTGTGGCCGGCAGCCTGTGGCAGGAAACCAGCCAGCTGCTGCGGGTCAGCCGCATCGACCAGCCCGAAGCGGCGCTGCTGGCGCCCGAGCAGGCATTTTTCCTGCGCGAAAACCTCAAGCTGCGGCTGCTCAACGCGCGCCTGGCGCTGCTGTCGCGCCAGACCGACGCGGCGCGCGCCGACCTGCTCAACGCCAGCAGCTGGCTGGGCAAATACTTCGACCCTTCGGCGCGCAAGACCCAGGCTGCGCGCCAGCTGCTGGTCCAGGTGCAGGGCCAGCTCAAGAACACCGAACTGCCCCGGCTCGACGAAACCCTGGCCGCGCTGGCCACGGCGGCCGCGGGCCGCTAGGCGCCAGCGCTGGACACAGGCAGGCCAAACCACACCATGCGCGCCGCTCTCTGGTTCATCGCCCTGTTCGGCATCGCCGTCGCGGTCGCCCTGTTCGCCGGCAACAACCAGGCGGTCGTCACGGTGTTCTGGCCGCCGCACCGGGTCGATGTGTCCTTCAACCTGACGGTGCTGCTGCTGGTCGGACTGTTCATGCTGCTGTACCTGGCGTCGCGCGCGCTGACGGCGCTGTTTTCCCTGCCACTCGAGGCGCGGCGCTGGCGGGCGCAGCAAAAGGAGCGCGCCATGTACGGCGCGCTCATGGATGCGCTGGCCCACCTCATGGCCGGACGCTTCATCCGCTCGGCCAAGGCGGCCCAGAATGCGCTGGCGCAGGAAAAAAGCCTGGGCGTGGCCCTTGACACCACCGGGCATCCCACCGGCCACAGCGACAGCCTGGCCAGCCAGCTGCGTTCGCTGTCGCACCTGCTGGTCGCTGAAAGCGCGCAGGCGCTGCAAAACAAGGCCCTGCGCAACCAGCACCTGGAGCTGGCCCTGCAGAATTCGTCTGCCCGCCATGCCCAGGAAGTGCGCGAAGGCGTGCTGTTCCGCGCTGCCCGCTGGTCGCTGGAAGACCATGATGCCGGCGCCGCCCTCGACTGGCTCGGCCAGCTGCCGCAGGGCGCATCGCGCCGCACGCTGGCCTTGCGCATGAAGCTGCGCGCCGCAAGGTATGGCCGGCAGACCCTGCAGGCGCTGGAAACCGCGCGCCTGCTGGCCAAGCACCGCGCATTTTCTCCCGCTGCGGCGCACAGCATCCTGCGCGGCCTGGCGCTGGAATTGCTCGACGATGCCCATGACCCGGTGCAGTTGCAGCAGGCCTGGGCGCTGCTGGACGACAGCGAGCGCGCCATGCCCGAGCTGTGCGTGCATGCGGCCGCCCGTCTGATGAACCTGCATGGCGATGCGGCGCTGGCCCGTTCCTGGCTCGTGCCCGTGTGGGAGCGCATGCTGGAGCCCAGGTCCGAACTGGGCGACAACCTGCGCATCAAGCTGATCAACGTGCTGGAAGCCGGCATGGACTCGTTCGACGGGGACTGGCTGGCGCGCATCGAGGCCGCCCAGGTGAGCCGGCCGCGCGATGCTTATTTGCTGTACCTGGCCGGCATGGCCTGCCTGAGCCGGCAGCTCTGGGGCAAGGCCCGCCAGCTCCTGGGCCAGGCCGCGCCGGCCCTGCAGGACCGGCTGCTGCACCGCAACGCCTGGCGCGCCCTGGCGGTGCTGGCCGAGCAGCGCGGGGACGATGCCGCCGCCACCGACGCCTACAAGCGCGCGGCGCAGGCCTGATCGGAATTTTTCCGCCGTTCTTCGTGCGCAGGTTGACCGCGTTGCCGTGCCGCCGCCGCGCACCGCTTTGGAACGCAGGCAAGCCCGTTCCCTGAGGTTCACGGCCTGCCGTGCAAACAGGTTCTGCCGGACGGCGGGCACAGGGTGTTTTCGGCGCTCAACCACCACCGCCTCTTGAAACGCGCCATGCGCTTGTAAAGGGCCGCATCCAGGCAGCCAAAAAAAAGCCGCATCCCGGAGGATGCGGCCTTGGCGGCTGGTCTTTGCCTGAACTCCCGTTTCAGGAATTCAGGCGGCCAGGCCGGTCAGGTCAGTCGGCCGATTTCTCGAACGGCAGGGGCATGCTGCCCAGGTCGCGCTTGGTCTCGACCAGCACCAGCGGCGCTTCCTCCACCACCACCGGGGCAGGGCGCTCGCGCCGCACCGTGATCGGCTTGACTTCGGCGGCAATGGCGGCCTGGGCTTCGGCGATCTTGGCGGCGTCGGAATTCACCCACTGCAGGCCCGAACCTTCGGCCACCTGGGCCAGGTCCTGCAAAGGCAGGTCGTAAGCCTGGACCTTGGGCAGGCCGGCGGTCTTGGCCTGCGGCGCTGCAGCTGCTGGCGCTGCGGGCATGTGCGCCGGTGCTGCGACAGGCAGCGGAGCCACGGGCGCCGCAGCAGCAACAGGCGCTGGCGCAACCGCTGCCACTGGAAGGGCTTCCGATGCTACCAATTCAGGAGCTACTGATGCTTGACCGTCCTGCGCGAAAGGCTGATTGGGCTCGAAAACGCTGGCCTTGGCCATGGTTTCCTCGCCTTGCGCGGCCGGCTCGCCGCGATCAGTGCGCTCGCGGCGTTCGCGGCCATAGCGGTCACGGCTGCGGCGCGGCTGGCGTTCCTGGCTTTCTTCCTGGCCTTCAGGGCGCGCCTGAATGTCGGTCGATGATGACACCGGCGCCCCTGCGTTGCCTGCCTCGTCCAGGCTGGACACGACCGCCGGATGCGCGGCATCGAAGCTGTCAGCCTGCGCAACGGCCACCGGTGCGGCGGCGCTGTCGCTGCGCTCTGGCCGGCGCTCGTTGCGGCGGCCGGAGCGTTCGCCGCCCCGTTCGCTGCGTTCACGCCGGCCTTCAACCGGCGGCTGCTCGCTGCCGGCTTCGGCGCGGGCTTCGCTGCGCGCTTCATCGCGTCCGGCGGCCGGGCGGCGCTCGGCGTCACGCCCGCTTTCCTCGGCCGGCCGTTCCTGGCGCGGTGCGGGGGCGTCGCCGCCCATGGCAGCCGCCATGGCCGCCTGGTTGGCCAGTGCCAGGTCCTGCTCGACGGCATCGCGCGGAATGCGCTCGCCGCGTTCCGCACGCTCGCCGCGCTCTGGTCGCTCGGCACGGCCTTCGCGGGTGCGGCCGCGCTCGCCGCCACGGCCTTCGCGGACCTGGCCCTGCGCTTCATTGCGCGGCTGGAATTCGCTCTCGCTCCGGCCCTCGCCGCGATTTTCTCCGCGGAATTCGCCGGCTGGACGCTCCTGGCGTTCCTGGCGCTCGGGACGGCCGCCCTCGGCGCGGCCTTCCGGGTTGCGTTCGCGGCGCTGCTGCTCGCCGCCACGGATGTCAGGACGTGCCTCGGCACGGCCTTCCGGCGCGGCGCCGTCTGCGCGCCCGCGGCCGCCGCTGCGCCGGCCATCTCCGCGGCCGCCTTCGCTGCGAC
>JAQGMN010000377.1 GCA_028292345.1 Polaromonas sp.
TACTGTGCGAGACATGCAGCGATACAGGAGCCCGACATGACCGAGTTTTTCACACCCCCCGTCAATGGCGACAGCCCGCGCAAGTCATGGCCCTTTCCCGCGTCCGTCACGCACACCGGCAGGCCCACGCCTGAAGACACTCCCGGCGTGGAAGGCCAGGACCTGTGTGCGCCATCGCGGCGCAAGGAAGGCGACGCGTCGGCCCCTGGCCCGGCCACGCCCGCCCGCGATGCGCAGGGCCATCACGTGCCGGTGCTGTTTTTGCCCAGGCCGGTCAATGCGGTGTCGCTGCGCTGAACCCGTGCAATGAACGCGCGCGAAACCACCAGGGCGCAAGACTACCGCGCACCGCGCTCGGTGGACGACGTGACGCAGCAGAACGTGCGGGCCATGCGCGAGCTGGAACAAGCCGCCATGGCCCGGCGCACGATGGCCGACTGCGTGGCGGGCTTCGTTGCCACCTTCTGCGGCAGCATGACGTTCGTGTGGCTGCACGTCGCCTGGTTCGGCCTGTGGATCGCGGGCAACACGCTCCCGGGCGTCACGCACGTGGACCCGTTTCCCTTCACCTTCCTCACGTTGATGGTGTCGCTGGAGGCGATTTTCCTGTCGGCCTTCATCCTCATCAGCCAGAACTACGAGATGCGCCTGACCGAGCGGCGCAACCAGCTCGACCTGCAGATCAACCTGCTGACCGAGCAGGAAAACACCAAGATGCTGCAGTTGCTCGAACAGATTGCCGCCAAGGTGGGGATTGATGTCAGCGCCGATGCCGAGTTACGCTTTCTCAAGCAGGTCACCCATCCCGAAAAGCTGATTGCCCAGATCGAGCAGGCCCAGCAGGAACAGCCGATGAAGTCACCCTCGGCCTGAAGGCCGCATCAAGCCAGTTGCTCGGCCAGGAAGGCCAGTGAACGCTCCCGCGCCAACCGGGCGGCCGCTTCGTTGTACGACGCGCGCTGGTCGCAGTTGAAGCCGTGGTTGGCCGGATACACATGCACGGCGACTTCCGGGTGCGCTTTTTTGAACGCCTCGATGCCTTCCATCGGAATCCAGTGGTCCTGGTCGCCGAAATGCGCCATCACCGGGCATTGCGGCTGCCGGGCCACTTCGGCTTCGGCCGTCATGCCGCCGCCATAGTAGGGAACCGCCGCCGACAGGCCCTTGAGCAGGCAGGCCGCCTTCCAGGTGAGCAGGCCGCCCCAGCAAAAACCGATGATGCCGACCTTGCCGCCGCTGGCCTGCGCCGCATGGTCGATGGCGGCCTGGATGTCGGGCAGCACGCCGGCGCCCGGCAGCGCATCGACGGCGGTCTTGAGCTCGAACCCGGCCTTCATGTCGGCCTCCAGGTAGCCCAGCTCCACGCCGGGCTTGACCCGGTCGAAGGTGGCCGGCGCCACCGCCAGGTAGCCCTGGTCGGCAAAACGGTCGGCCACCGCGCGGATGTGCGAGTTGACGCCGAAGATTTCCTGCAGCACGACGATGGCGCCGCGCGGCTTGCCCGCGGGCTCTGCCACATAGGCGGAGACCGTGAAACCGTCGGCGGCCTGGAGGTTGGTGAATTGACCCATGGTGTGAAAAGCTCCCCTTGGAAGGTGGTGGTGAAAGCGAAAAACTGAAAAAGGCGAGGAACGGGCAAACCGAACAGCGGATGGCTCCGTCAGGCGGCCTGGAGCCGGCGCTCGACAAAATCAAGCCGGTCCTGGCCCCAGAACAGTTCGCCGTCAATGAGGTAGCTGGGCGCGCCGAAGACGCCGGCCTCGATCGCCTGCCCGGTGTTGGCCTCGTAGCGCTCCTGCACCGCCTGGCTGTAGGACTGCTCCAGCCGGCCGGCATCCAGGCCGCATTCGGCCAGCAATTCTGCCAGCACCTTCTCGTCGGCAATGTGCCGCTCCTGCGCCCAGCAGGCGCGAAAGACCGCGCCGCTGATCTTCATGGCGGCCTCCATGCCGTCGTGCAGGTCCACTGCAATGATGAGGCGCGAGGCGTCGTCGCCCGAGACCGGAAAGTACCGGGGCTTGACATGCAGCGGCAGCCCCAGGAAATCCGCATGCCGCCGCAGTTCGAGCAGGCGGTAGGCCTGGCGCTGCGGCGCGCGCTGGCCCAGCGGCAGGCCGCCTGAAATCGGAAACACCTTGCCGCCCAGGTCGATGGGCAGCACGCGAACCGCGGCCCCTGTGCGGCGGGCGATGGCGGCGAAACGTTCGTGGCCCAGGTAGGCCCAGGGGCTTTGGGGGGTGAAGTAGTAGTCCACGGTGGTGCTCAAGGTTTTTTCTCCATTGGGTGTCAGGAAATCATTACAGTCAGGGCTTCGGCGCGATTCCCTTTGTAACCGGGATTGCCCTTTTTTGCAGGAGACTGGTTTGTCCCAACTTGTTTTGATCACCGGCGGCTCGCGCGGCATCGGCGCGGCCACGGCCTTGCTCGCCGCCCGCCGAGGCTATGCGGTGGCCGTCAACTACGCCGCCAACTCGCTGGCCGCCGACGAGGTGGTGCGGCAGATCCGCCAGGGCGGCGGCCAGGCCATGGCGGTGCAGGCCGACGTGGCCGATGAAGCGCAGGTGGTGGCGATGTTTGAAAAGATCGACGCCAGGTTCGGCCGCCTGGGCGCGCTGGTCAACAATGCCGGCGTGGTCGACCAGACCACGCGCATCGAGGCGATCACCCTGGCGCGGCTGCAGCGGATGTTCGCCATCAATGTGTTCGGCTCTTTTTTGTGCGCCCGCGAGGCCGTGCGGCGCATGAGCACGCGGCACGGCGGCTCGGGCGGCGCCATCGTCAATGTGTCCAGCGTCGCCGCCCGGCTGGGTGGGCCCGGCCAGTATGTGGACTATGCGGCGGCCAAGGGCGCGATCGACACCTTC
>JAQGMN010000392.1 GCA_028292345.1 Polaromonas sp.
AAAGACGCCGGGCTGGAAAAAACTGCCCACGTCATCGAGGGCACGCCGGTGGACGAATACGGTGATTCAATGATGAGCGAAGTCGGCCGCGCCCAGGCTGTGCTGCTGGCCGGGCGGGACGACAGGCCCACCGGCGTGATCGGTGTCAATGACCTGATGGCCTTTGGACTGATGGCCGGCTTTCGCGATGCCGGCCTGACTGTGCCGCAGGACGTGTCCGTGGTCGGCATCGACAACGTGTTTTTGTCCACGCTCATGCACCCGGCCATGACCAGTGTGCGCCTGCCAGTGCCCGAGATGGCGGCGGTGATGGTCGAGCGCGTGATGAGCCGCCTCGCCGACCCGGGCATTCCCACGCAGGAGTTCATTTTTCAGCCCACGCTGGTGGCACGGGAATCAGTAGCATCAGTAGCGCCTTTTGGGCTTGGTACCGGTGTTCCTGCCCGGTGCCCCGCCAACAACAATAACAATAACAAGGCTTCTGCATGACCACGGTTTTCGTCAGCCATCCGACCGGCAAGCTCGGGCATTACTTTGGCGACCGTGCTATCGCCGCCTTGCGGCAGGTGGCCAATGTGCGTTTTAACCCCGGCAACACCGACCTGTCTTCGCCAGAGCTGGCAGCGCTGGCGGCAGACTGCGAGGTCATCATTTCCTATCGCCAGACGGTGGGTGATGAAATGCTGTTTGCGGCTTTACCGCAACTGCTGGTCTTTGTGCGCTGCGCCATCGACATCCGCAATATCGACGTGCCTTCCGCCAGCCGCCACGGTGTGCTGGTCACGCAGGCGAGCGCGGGTTTTATCGCCTCGGTATCCGAATGGGTTATCGGCGTGATGATTGACCTGAGCCGCGGCATCAGTGCCTCGACGGCGCAGTACCACGCCCGCCAGCCAGTGCTGGCAGTGATGGGCCGTGAACTACGCGGCTCCACATTGGGCGTGCTCGGCTACGGCCAGATCAGCCAGTATTTGTGCCGGGTGGCGCTGGCGCTTGGCATGCGTGTACTGGTGCACGACCCCTACACGCCCGCGGTCCGAAAGGATATTGAGCAGGTCGAGTTTCTGCCGCTGTTGCAGCAGTCCGACTATGTGGTCTGCCTGGCAGCGGCCACCGAAGCGACCGAGAACCTGATGAATGCCGCTGCTTTTTCCGCCATGCAGCGCCATGCGGTTTTTATTAACGCATCGCGCGGCAACTTGGTGCAAGAGGACGATCTGCTCGCTGCGCTGGATGCGGGCACGATAGCCGGCTGCGCGCTTGATGTTGGCCGTGCGCCCGACCAGATGCCCTCAGCGCAAGTGGCGGCCCATCGGTGCGTGGTGGCCACGCCGCACATCGGCGGGCTGACACCGCCTGCGATAGAACACCAGGCGCTGGAAACCGTGTCGCAGGTGGCCGAGCTGCTGCAGGGCCGGGTGCCCACTGGCGCCGTCAACGCCGCGCACGCCTTTCGCTGGAAGCATGCAACTGCCGCATTCCAGCCAGTTTGATTTCAGTCCAACGCCTTCATTTGAAAGCCCTTGATGCAAGTTACTGATCAGAAAACCTACCCGGGCGCGTGCGACTGCCACGTCCACATCTACGAAGACAGGTACCCCATGGTGCCCAACGTGGCCTGGCTGCCGCCGAACCTGCCGGTATCGACCTATCGCGAAGTGCAGCGCGCCCTGGGTCTGAGCCGCGCCATCATCGTCCAGCCATCGGCTTATGGCTTTGACAACAGCTGCACGCTGGACGCCGTGGCGCAGCTTGGCAAGGACGGGCGCGGCATTGCACTGGTGGCGCCCGATTCCAGCGATGCTGAACTGAAGCGGCTCGACGACGGCGGCATCTGCGGCGTGCGCTACATGATGATCAACCCGGTGCTTGCGTGGGATTCGCTGGAGCCGATGGCAGCGCGCCTGGCCGGCATGGGCTGGATGATCAACCTGCAGCTCGATGGCCGGACCCTGCCCGAGCATGAAGAGCTGCTCAAGCGCTTGCCGTGCAAGCTGGTGATTGACCACAACGGCAAATTCCTTGAGCCTGTGGCGCCAAATCATCCATCATTCGAGTCGCTGCTGCGCGTACTCGACGGCGGTAATACCTGGATCAAACTTTCGGCGCCGTATGAAACATCAAAAACGGGCGCGCCCGGCTACGACGACGTCAGCCTGCTGGCACGCACGCTGGTTGAGAAATTCCCTGAGCGCTGTCTGTGGGCCAGCAACTGGCCGCATCCGGGCCGCAACCCGCCGCCTTCCGAACTGGAGTTGTACCAGTTGTTGTCCGCCTGGGCGCCTGGTGATGGCACACGCCGTAAAATTTTGGTGGACAACCCGGCCGAGCTTTATGGTTTTCTGTAATTGCTATTAAAAGTACAGTGCCGCCAGTGGCTGCCTCGGCGGCTAGCAGCTCCAAGAGCCGAGCATTGACAGCTTCGGCGTTTTAAGCGGTCCCGTACAAAAAACTGCGCCCGCTGCACTTCGGCCGCCTGCGCCTGGACCAGCGGCTCGGCCACCTATCAATGCCGTCAGTGTTTGGAACCGTTCGCGCGGCAGCAGTCTGGGCAAATACGTGAAAAATTTATGACGCTGGGCCCGTGTCTGTAACAGTGGATCGAACTCTACTGCTAAGCGGGCGCCAGCAGCAACTCATACGTCTGAACACCGAGCGCAACCGCGAGGCGCTCGACGTTGTCCAGCGCGATGTTCCGGGCCTGGCGCTCCACATGCGGGACAAAGGTTCGGTGAAGTCCGCATTCAAAGGCCAGGGCTTCCTGGAACCAGCCTTTGGCGTGGCGCAGCGCCACCACGTTGGCCGCCAGCAAAGTCCTGTTTATTGCCAAATGATGTTTTGCACCAAAAACACTGACCAATCCCCGCTTTCGGTCCTGACGCCATCCCGGGAGAAATCTACTGGCTGGCAGCCCAGGTGGTCCTGAATGCCCCGTGGATCATGGCTCACACGGGCGAGTGCGTGCGCAACCAGTCCTTGAGTGCCTCGTTCATTCGCGTCTGCCAGCCGGGTCCTGCAGCGCGAAGTCAGTGCTGTCGCACAAGCAAACACGTCTGGCGCCGCTAGTTCGCAATGGGCTTACCCAAGAATCTGAAGTTCTTGCAAGACTTTTGCAAGATACAAAAAACTGAACTTGGAGAATCAAATGGTTGATGGGAACGAAGTAATGAGCCGTGAAGCAACAGCGACTGGCACAGAAACAGCTGCGGCAATCGCCACGGCATCTGCCGCACGCGAAGCCGCTGCCA
>JAQGMN010000019.1 GCA_028292345.1 Polaromonas sp.
TCCCTGGTCATGTGTCCGTCGGAGCCTGTCGTGCCGGTGGCCGGCGACAAGGACGGACGGCTGCCGATGCAGGCCGATGTGTCCGGCCTGACAGCGGTAGACAGCGCGTCGTTCGTCATCCTGAGCAATGAAGCCTCGGCCACGGGCCGTGAGCGCGACGCCGAGGTGGGCCTGTTGATGTCGTGCAGGATCGCGGACCAGTTCAAGGGCGCGGCGTCGGTCGAGTCCGCCGACGCGAAATACCGGCTTGGACTGCACTATGCAAACCGGAGCCTGCATGAAGGGCCTGCGGCTGCGCAGAACCGGGACGAATTGCTGGCACGCGCGCAAACGCTGCTGGCCGACAGCCTGCTGACGTACACCACCCGCTTTGGCGACAGCGACGACAGGTCCCTGCTGGCGGCCAGCGGGCTGGCGTCGGTCCGGCAGCGGCTGGTGCAAAAATCGCCGCCCGAACCCGCAACTCCCGTGCCCGCATCGCCGGGTACCAATGACGTGGCTGGCGCGGGCAAACTGCCGCCGCCTTCGCCGCCTGGCGTTGCGGTCCAGGCGCCTGCCAGACCTCCACCGGCCCCTGAAGCCAGGGAGACTGCCATCCGAACCCCGCCTCCGCCCGCCATCAAGGAATGCCTTCCGGCCGTTGCCACGCTGGGGCTGTGCGATTGACCTTCATGAACCGAAAGGAAAACAGCATGAAAAAAACCCTTTGGAGCGTACTGCTGACAGCAGGAATGCTGGGCCATGCGCCGATGGCGGCGGCGCAAGTGAATTACAAAATCGTGACCGCTTCCGAGCGGGGCACCTACATCAAGATAGGGCGCGACCTTGCCCAGTTCGTCGCGCCCGCGGCGGACATCAAACTCGATGTGCTGCCGTCAGCCGGATCGGCCGAGAACGTGAAACTGCTGCGCTACGAGCCCGGCGTCAAGCTGGCCCTGGTGCAGTCGGACGTCTTTCAGTCGTTTCTTGACATCGCAGCCGGGGGAAATTCCGCCGCCCGCACCTTGATACGGCCGCTGCGCGTGATCATGCCGCTCTACAACGAGGAAATTTACTTCATCGTGCGGGCCGATTCGGAGCGCAACTTCATCCACGAGATCAGGAACGCCAAGCTCAACGCAGGCGAGTCGGGAAGCGGCACGGCGCTGACATCGGCAACGCTGTACCGCCTGATGTTCAACGAGGCCATGCCCGACAGCGCCAGCTACCTTTCCAACGAAGAGGCTCTGGCCAAACTGGTCACCGACAAGACCCTTGACGTGGTCGCCGTCGTTGCCGGCCAGCCTGCCAAGCTGCTGATGGACATGAAGCCCGAGTCGAGAAAGCTCATCAAGCTGCTCAAGTTCGACCCCGGCCATCCGTCCAGCGAGGCGGTTCTCAAGACCTATTTTCCCGCCAGCGTGCGCGCCAGCAATTACCCCAACCTGCTGGCAGCCGACATTCCGGGGCTGGCGGTCAAGGCGTTTCTGGTGACCTACGATTTCCAGCTCAAGGACACCGAAAGCCACCTGCGGGGCATGGCGCGCTCCCTGTGCCAGAATTTTTCACAGCTCAAGGAAAAAGGGCATCCGAAGTGGGGCGAGGTGGAACTGGCCCTGCCCGAACTGGGCCGTGGATGGGTCTACTATCCCCCGACGACGCGCGAGCTTCGGTCCTGTGTGGCCGAACTGGGTGCCGTGGCCAAATCCAGGCAGCCGGCCAGAATGTGCTCGCAGCAGGAACGCATCCTGGGCCTGTGCCCGTAGCTCCGCCGCTTTCTCTTTAGCCTTTTAGCCGCCGGCCATCAACACGTCCAGCCGCCGCCGGTACACGGTCAACCGGATGAAGTCGGCAACCACCCCTGCCAGGCAAATGAAATCAAAGGCTGGCGCCGACCTTGCCGGCGGCCAGGGCGATTTCCTGCCAGGTCTGGTGATCGATCTCGATGCCGTCCCGCTCGCGCTTGAGGCGCAGGGCGCGCTCGGGTTCGCCGGCAATCTGCACCTGGTCGAATCCGTCAGCCGGCGGGCTCTGGCGCAGCCAGTCCACGAACGCCAGGGCCTCGGCATCGAACGCCGCCTGGGTGCCGAGCTTCGCCGGATCGATCAGGATGGTCAGCATGCTGTTGATGATCGCCCGGCCCTGGACGCTGGGCGAATGCCAGGTGCCGCCGCCGGTCAGCGCGCCGCCCAGCAGTTCGCAGGCCACCGCCAGCCCGTAGCCCTTGTGTTCGCCGAACGGCATCAAGGCGCCGAAAAAACCGTTCGGCTGCGGCACCACGACCACGCCGGGGTCGGTGGTCGGCTGGCCGTGCTCATCCATCAGCAGGCCGGGCGCGACCTGCTTGCCCTGGTTGTAGGCGACGCGCATCTTGCCCTGGGCGACGCGGCTGGTGGCAAAGTCCAGAATGAAGGGCGACTGGCCCTTCAGCGGAATGCCGATGCAGCACGGGTTGGTGCCGAAGCGCCCGTCGGTTCCGCCCCAGGGCGCGACCACCGCGCGCGTCCTGACGTTGACGAAATGCAGCGACACCAGCCCTTCGGCCACCGCCATCTCGGCGAAGTGGCCGATGCGCCCCAGGTGGTGCGATTCGGCCAGCGCCATGATGCAGCTGCCATGCGCCTTGGCCCGGGCCATGCCCAGCACCATCGCCTGCTCGCCAATCACCTGGCCGTAGCCGCGCCGGCCGTTCAGGCTGAGCAGGCTGCCGGCGTCCAGCACCGTCTGCACGCTGGCATTGGGCGCCAGGCCGCCTTCGAGCACCGCATCGACATAGCGCGGCAGCATGCCCACGCCGTGCGAGTCGTGGCCGCTCAGGTTGGCCATGACGAGGTTGGCGGCGACTTTGCCGGCTTCTTCGGCCGAACTGCCTGCCGCTATTAAAACGCTAGCACACTGTGCCCGCAGGGTCTGCGCAGGAATCACTTTTTGCATAAAAAACCTTCGATTTACATGACCGCGCCGACCTGCCAGGGCACGAACTCGTTCTGGCCGTAGCCGTGCCGCTCGCTCTTGCTCTGCGCGCCCGAGGCGGTGGCCAGCACCTGCTCGAAAATCCGCTGGCCCATGTCCTGCACCGACACGCCGCCGTCGATGATCTCGCCGCAGTTGATGTCCATGTCTTCCTCCTGGCGCTGCCACAGCGCCGAGTTGGTCGCCAGTTTCAAGGACGGCGAGGGCGCGCAGCCGTAGGCCGAGCCGCGCCCGGTGGTGAAGCAGATCACGTTGGCGCCGCCCGCGACCTGGCCGGTGGCGCTGACCGGGTCGTAGCCCGGCGTGTCCATGTAGACAAAGCCGTGCGCATCGACCGGCTCGGCGTATTCGTACACCGCCTCCAGGTTGCTGGTGCCGCCCTTGGCGACCGCGCCCAGCGACTTTTCCAAAATGGTCGTCAGCCCGCCGGCCTTGTTGCCGGGCGAGGGGTTGTTGTTCATCTCGCCTTCGTTGATCTCGGTGTAGTGCTCCCACCATTTGATGCGGGCGATCAGCTTTTCGGCGATGTCCGGGCGCACCGCGCGGCGCGTGAGCAGGTGCTCGGCGCCGTAGATTTCGGGCGTCTCGCTCAGGATGGCGGTGCCGCCGTGGGCCACCAGCAAGTCCACCGCCGCGCCCAGCGCCGGATTGGCGCTGATGCCCGAATAGCCGTCCGAGCCGCCGCACTGCAGGCCGATGGTGATGTGCGATGCGCTGCACGGCTCGCGCTTGACGTCGTTGGCGCGCGGCAGCATTTCCTTGACCAGCGCAATGCCTTTTTCCACCGTCTTGCGCGTGCCGCCGGTGTCCTGGATGTTGAAGACGCGGAAGTTGTCGCCCTCGCGCAGCGCACTGTGCGCCAGCCAGGCATTGATCTGGTTGGCCTCGCAGCCCAGGCCGACCACCACCACGCCGGCGAAGTTGGCATGCGTGGCATAGCCGGCCAGCGTGCGCTCCAGGATCTGCATGCCCATGCCCTCGGTGTCCATGCCGCAGCCGGTGCCGTGGGTCAGCGCCACCACGCCATCGACGTTCGGGAAACTTCCCAGCGCCGACGGGTTGGTCTGGCGCGAGAAATGGTCGGCAATCGCGCGCGCGGCGGTGGCCGAGCAGTTCACGCTCGACAAAATGCCGATGTAGTTGCGCGTCGCCACCCGGCCGTCGGTGCGCTTGATGCCCATGAAGGTCGCTTCGCGCAGCGGCGCGGGCGGCTTCACGTCGGCGCCGATGGCGTAGTCGCGGGCAAAGTCGCCCTTGCCCGGCCCCATGTCAAGGTTGTGGGTGTGCACATGCTCGCCGGGCGCTATTGGCCGGCTGGCAAAGCCGATGATCTGGTTGTAGCGCCGCACCGGCTCGCCGGCCGCCAGCGCGCGCGTGGCCACCTTGTGGCCGGGCGGAATCAGGCCGCGCACGGTGATGTGCTCGACCTGCGTGCCGCCCACGAGCTGGGCACGGGCAATCAGCACATCGTCGGCGGGATGAAGGCGAATGAAGGGAATCATGGGGTGACCTCCGGGTCCATCAAAAATCAGTCAATAAAACATCTTCGGCAGCCAGAGAACCGCCTTGGGGAAATAAGTGATGATGCCCAGGCTGACCAGCAAGGGCACGAGCCACGGAAGGATGGCCATGGTGGTGCGCTCGACCGACAGCTTGGCGACACGCGCCAGCACGAACAGCACCATGCCCATGGGCGGGTGCAGCAGGCCGATCATCAAATTGAGCACCATCACCAGCCCAAAATGCACCGGGTCGATGCCCAGCTTCTGCGTGATCGGCAGCAGGATGGGCACCAGAATGGTGATGGCGGCGGTCGGCTCCAGGAAGCAGCCGACGAACAGCATCAGCAGGTTGGCCAGCAGCAAAAACACCCACGCTTCCTGCGTGAAACCGAGCACCCATTCGGCAATGCCGGCGGTCACGCCGGTGGCGGTCAGCATCCAGCCGAAGATCGACGCGGCGGCGACGATGAACAGCACCGTGGACGTGGTTTCGACCGTGTCCAGGCAGACCTTGACGAACAGCTTGAACTTGAGCGTGCGGTACCAGGCAAAGCCCAGCACCAT
>JAQGMN010000402.1 GCA_028292345.1 Polaromonas sp.
CCGGCGTGATCGCCACCGAGCATGTGCCCTTCGGCGGCGTCAAGCAGTCGGGCCTGGGCCGCGAAGGCTCCAGCCACGGCATGGAGGAATACCTGGAGATGAAATACCTGTGCATGGGCGACATGCACAAATAAAAAGCCGGCCGCAGCTTCACGCCCTGCGCTCCACCAGGGCATTTTCAATGCATCAAGGCACTATTGGTTCCATAGCTGACCAGGCAATCCCAGTGTGCGCAAGAGCTGTTTTTCTTTAAGAAAACAAGGCATTTCGCCACGCTGGACGATGGCGCCTGTCCTCTGTTTTATCCCGGGTGCCGTTCAATGGCAGAAGGCAGGACTGCCTTGAAAAGGCTCTGGTGCTGACAAATCCACACGTCACGCATGCGCGGCTCGCCGACTGGCTGCGGGCGGCATGCGCCATGTCATTCCGTTTCTAAATCAATCCGAGATTAGGCGCGAAGCCGCAGACAGTGCTTTGGCATGGCAAGGCGAAGCAACGACATATCGGATTGATTTAGAAGCGGAATCAGGCACCGCCCCACATAACGCCCGCGCGGACGATTCACCTGCACCATGTCCAACTGCTCCAGGCTGTGCGCCAGCAGCCCGACGCTGCGGGCGGTGGTGAACAGGGCGAAGGCGTCAGCGGGCAGCCGGTGATCGTTGACAACCGGCCCGGCCCAACAAGCTCGGCACCGATGTGCTGGCCAAATCGCGCAGGCGCCGCTGGCGACATGCTAAATTGAAAGGCATTCAAATTGCCAAATCACACACGCATGAGCCACTTGCGCCTTTTTCTTCATCCCAAGCGCCACCCTTGCGCCATCTTGCTGGTGGTGCAGTTGCTGGGCATGCTGCTGTACCCGTTTATCGAGAACACCGAGGCGGGGCACATTGCCTTCAATGTCTTTGGCATTGTCGTGCTGGGCATCACCACCGGCATGGTCAGGCGCACCCCCGGTATGGCCTGGATCAGCGCGTGCATTGCCGGCCCCGTCATTGTGCTGCTGGTGTTGCAAATGGCATTCGGCATGCGGGCACTGTTGCCATGGTCATCGGGCCTCGAAGCCCTGTTCTACTTTTATGCGGCAGGCAGCCTCATTGCCTACATGACCGAGGACCGCCACGCCACGACGGACGAGCTGTTTGCCGCGGGCGCCACCTTCACCTTGCTGGCCTGGGGCTTTACCCACCTTTTCGTCCTTACCCAGGCGCTGCAACCCGGCACCTTTGCGGCGGCCATCAATCCAGCCGACCCCAGAAGCTGGACCCAGCTCAATTACCTGAGCTTTGCATTGCTCTCGAGCACAGGCATCGGCGATGTGATTCCCCTGACCGCCCATGCACGCGCGCTGGCCAGTGTCGAAATGTTTGTGGGCCTGATCTACCTGGCCGCCGTGGTTGCGCGATTGATCGGGTTTACAGTCCAGGAAAAAAAGTAGTTCCTTATCAATCCAAGCCATTTCTCATGTCTTGCTAGCGCCTCCTGACGCCAGTTTTTTATGGTTCGGCCTGCCACCCCCACACCGCTCGTGCCGCGCGCCGCCGGGCTCTCGGTCTTCACCCGCCCGGATTGGTGGCGCGCCTTCGTGCCGGCCCGTACCCGCATCGACAGCCGCGAACGGCTCCGGATTCTGGCAGGCGCGCTCATTGGCGTTTTTCTGACCGGCCTGCTGTGCCACCTGATGGGCGGGGTGGTGCTCGATCGCCTGCCCTGGCTGATGGCCCCGCTGGGCGCCAGCGCGGTGCTGGTGTTTGCGCTGCCGGCCGGACCCATGGCGCAGCCCTGGGCCGTGGTGGGCGGCAACACCTTGTCAGCCCTCGTGGGCATCGCCGGGGTGCATGGAATGCATCTGCTCGGCTCCCTTGAAGTGGCCGCCTCCCTGGCGGTGGGGACGGCCCTGACGCTGATGCTGATGCTGCGCTGCCTGCATCCGCCGGGCGGAGCCACGGCCCTGATGATGGTGCTGGGCGGCATTGGCGACCCCATGTTCGCTGTCTACCCGGTGCTGGTCAATTCCGTTTTCCTGGTGCTGGCAGGCATCCTTTACAACAACGCCACGGGCCGGCCGTATCCGCACATGCAGCTGACCCCAAGCCATGGCGCGCCCTCCAGCGCATCGGACCGCGTGCTTGAGGCCGATCTGGACGCGGTGCTGGGGCACTACAACCAGGTGCTGGACGTGAGCCGGGACGACCTCAAGGCCTTGCTGGCCCAGACCCAGCTGCGCGCCTACGACCGCAAGCTCGCCGAGGTGCGCTGCGCCGACATCATGTCGCGTGATCTGGTGACGGTGGAGTTCGGCACCCCGCTGCAGGAGGCCTGGGCGCTGCTGCGTGAACGCCGCATCAAGGCATTGCCGGTGGTGGACCGCACCTTTCGGATTGCCGGCATCGTCACGCTGGCCGATTTCATGCGCGCTGCCGAACTCGATCTCTATGAAGGCTTTGGCGGCAAGCTGCGCCAGCTCCTGCGCACGACCGCCAGCGTGTACTCGGACAAGCCCGAGGTGGTCGGCCAGATCATGACGCGCAATGTGCGGGTCGCAGGCATGCAGCGCCGCCTGGTGGAACTGCTGCCGCTGTTCGGCAGCACCGGCCACCACCACATTCCCATCATTGGTGAAGGCGAGCGCCTGGTGGGCATGATCACCCAGTCGGACTTGGTGGCGGCATTGGGCCGCGCTGCCGACCCGGCGGCATGACCGTGCTGCGCGGCTGCCTGGGCACCCGGTCCTGCTGCGGACTGAAAACCAGTTTTCCCGCAGGCTGACAATCCACTCTTGCATTCATCAGGTTTCGAGGTGGTGCGGCAAGGGCAGCACGGACGTGCCTTGCTCGGCAGCGCCGGTCAGCGCGGCCAGAAGCGCCAAGCCAAGCGGCCAGTCCCCGTGGCCCGATTCCGTGTTGATGTGGCCGAGATTTTGCAGCCGGACCAACTCGCTTCCCCAGGCACGCGCATAGGCGCTGGCCAGGCGGGCCGGGCAATACGGGTCATTGCTGCTGGCCACCAGAATGCTGGGGTAAGGCAGGGGCTGGCAGGGCACCGGCGCGAAGTCCGCCAGCACGGCACGGCGTTCGGGGTCGGCGGGGGCCACCAGCAAGGCGCCGTGAATGCGCCGGGCGGCCTCGGGCGGCAAATGCGCCGTGGCAATGCAGCCCAGGCTGTGGGCCGCGATGACCACCGGGCCGGGCTGCTCAAGAAGGGTGCGGGCGATCGAGGCCACCCAGGCGCTGCGCGATGGCGTGATCCAGTCGTCCTGCCGCACCCGCACCGCGCCGGGCAACTGTTCGGCCCACAGGCTTTGCCAGTGACCCGGACCGGAATCACGCCAGCCGGGAACGATGATGATGCTGACCATGGGGTAGCGGTGTTTCTGGGGTTTGGGGCAATTGGTTTTGACGGATTCTGGGCGGCGGCCATTCAAACCCCAACGACTTATTTCAGATTTGTTTATTACAAAAACAGTGCAGGCCGCTGCGGCCCGATGCTTGTCCGCGCCACGGCGCAATGCGGACCGGCCCTGCCTGCTTGCCTACTTTCAGGCCGCTCCAAGGACGTTTATGTAGTTTGCTAATGCAAGATCATTCGTTGGCTTGAAGCGTCGGCACTTCTACAGTCCCCTGCAGTGATCAACGTGCACCCTTTGGTGCACACGCATGTAAGGGAAAGCGATGACGGCAGTGTTATCAACAGCAGACGGCGCAAGCACAGCAGCGGGGCAGGATTTTGAGATTCGTGCTTTTACACAACCCCTGGGCGCAGAAGTCCTGGGCCTGGACCTGAGCCGGCCGCTCAATGCGCAGGATTTCGCCCGCATCCACCGCGCGCACCTTGACCACCATGTGCTGGTGTTTCGCGACCAGCGCATCACGCCGCAGCAGCAGGTCGATTTCAGCCGCCGCTTCGGTCCGCTGCAAATCCATGTGCTCAAGGGCTTCCAGCTGGCTGGCAGCCCGGAGATTCTGGTCGTGTCCAACATCAAGGAAAACGGCCAGCCGATCGGCCTGGGCGATGCCGGGCATTTCTGGCATTCCGACCTGTCCTACAAGGACACGCCCAGCCTGGGTTCCTTGCTGCATGCGCAGGAATTGCCTTCCGAAGGCGGCGACACCCTGTTCGCCAACCAGCACACGGCCTACGAAGCGCTGCCCGAAGCGCTCAAGCAGCGCATTGCGCCGCTGAGCGCCGAACACACCTACCTGGTCAAGTACGAGGAACTGCGTTCGCGCAACCCCTGGCGGCCCCAGCTCACCGACGCGCAGATCGAGGATGTCCAGCCCGTGGTGCACCCCGTGGTCAGGACGCATCCGGAAACCGGCCGCAAGGCGCTGTTTGTCAGCGAGCACTTCACCACGCGCATCGCCGGCCTTCCCGAAGCGGAAAGCCGCGCCCTGCTGGACGAGTTGTTCGCCCTGAGCGTCAAGCCCGAACACGTCTACCGGCACGAATGGCGGCCGCACGACATGGTGTTCTGGGACAACCGCTCGGTCATGCACCTGGCGGCGGGCACGCCCGACCACCTGCGCCGCAAGCTCTACCGCACGACCGTCGAAGGCGA
>JAQGMN010000434.1 GCA_028292345.1 Polaromonas sp.
ACCGTGGGCATGGCGCCGAGTTCGAGGCAGCGCCTGAAGCTGTTCACCAGCGTTTCGTCGTCGCACATGATGGCGTTCTTGTAGGCCATGAAATGCTTGAAGCTGTTGATGCCTTCCTGCTGCACCAAGGTAGCCATGTCGCGCCGCACCGACGCGTCCCACCAGGTGACGGCTACGTGAAAGCCGTGGTCGGCAGCGGATTTTTCGGCCCAGCCGCGCCAGGTCCGGTAGGCGTCCATCAGCGGCTGCTGCGGGCTGGGAATCACGAAGTCGATGATGCTGGTGGTGCCGCCGGCCAGGCCGGCCGCCGTGCCGGTGAAGAAATCGTCCATCGTCACCGTGCCCATGAAGGGCAGCTGCATGTGGGTGTGCGGGTCGATGCCGCCGGGCATCACGTACTGGCCACCCGCGTCGATGACGGTGGCGCCTGCGGGCGCTTCCAGCTTGTCGCCGACGGCGGCAATGCGGCCGCCCTGCGTCAGCACATCGGCGCGAAAGGCGCGGTCGGCGTTGACCACCGTGCCGCCCCGGATCAAGATGGAAGTCATGAATTGCTCCTGTTTAGATAGCTGCTTACGCAGGTGGAATAAGCGCCAGTGGCCGATTTGATGCTCAAATGGCAACCCGCATCGGGTTGTTGGCATGCGTGGTCCAGTCGGCATGCTGGCTGCTCACGACGCGGCCGGTGCGCAGGTCGGTCTCGCCCGGTTGCAAATCGCGCAGCGTGATGCACCCGGGCACCGGGCACACCAGCGTGCACAGGTTGCAGCCGACGCAATCGCCTTCCTTCACCTCGAAATGGCGGACGCCGTTCCTGGAAAAGGTAATGGCCTGGTGCGAGGTGTCCTCGCAGGCGATGTGGCAGCGGCCGCAGGAAATGCAGCTGGCCTGGTCGATCACTGCCTTCGACACATGGTTGAGGTCCAGGTGGCGCCAGTCCGAGACCGTGGGCAGCGCCCGGCCCCGGAAATCGTCAATCGACGTGAAGCCCATCTCGTCCATGTAATCGGACAGGCCGCTTTTCATTTCCTGCACGATCTTGAAGCCATGCACCATCGCCGCCGTGCAGACCTGCACCGTGCCCGCGCCCAGGGCGATGAAGTCCAACGCATCGCGCCAGCTGCCCACGCCGCCGATGCCCGAGATCGGCATTCCCGCCGTCTGCGGGTCGCGGGCGATCTCGGCGACCATGTTCAGCGCGATCGGCTTGACCGCCGGGCCGCAGTAGCCGCCGTGCGAGCCCAACCCGCCGGTCGAGGGCAGCATGGTCAGCGAATACGGATCGACGCCCATGATGGAGTTGATGGTGTTGATGAGCGACACCGCGTCCGCCCCGCCGCGCCTGGCCGCACGGGCGGGCAGGCGCACATCGGCAATATTCGGCGTGAGCTTGACGATGACCGGCAACTGGCTGTGCTGCTTGCACCATTCGGTGACCATCTGGATGTATTCGGGCACCTGGCCGACGGCCGCGCCCATGCCGCGCTCGCTCATGCCATGCGGGCAGCCGAAGTTCAGCTCGATGCCGTCTGCCGCCGTGTCGGCCACGCGGGCCAGGATGGCTTTCCAGGCCGGCTCGTTGCACGGCACCATCAGGGAAACCACCATCGCGCGGTCGGGCCAGTCGCGCTTGACCTGGGTGATTTCGCGCAGGTTGATTTCCAGGTCGCGGTCGGTGATCAGCTCGATGTTGTTGAAGCCCAGCAGCCGCCGGTCGGGCGAGAGCAGCGCGCCGTAGCGCGGGCCGTTGACGTTGACCACCGGCGGCCCGGCCTCGCCCAGCGTCTTCCAGACCACGCCGCCCCAGCCGGCTTCAAAGGCGCGGTTCACGTTGTAGGCCTTGTCAGTGGGCGGCGCCGACGCGAGCCAGAACGGGTTGGGGCTGTGGATGCCGATGAAATTCGTTTGCAGGCTGGCCATGGGGAACTCCCGATGCGAAGTGGTTCGGCGCTGGCGGGGTTGCTCAGCGGCTGAAATGGGCGTGGATGGCTTCGGCGGCGCACTTGCCGTGCGCCACGGCCTCGACCGTCAGATCCAGCCCGCCGGCGCGGCAGTCGCCGCCGGCCCAGACGCCCGGCAGGCTGGTCGCACCGTCTTCGGCCGTGGCCAGCCGCCCGCCTTCCATCGCCAAGCCGGCGTCCCGCAGCACCGGGTTGCCCAGCGTCTGGCCGATGGCCTTGAACACCATGTCGGCGGCGAAAAATTCGGTGTCACCCGTTGCTTGCAGTTGGCCACCCGCCAGCGCCTGGCGCGCAAATGTCACGCCGCTGGCCTGGCCGCCCTGGCCGCTGATTTCGACGGGCGCGAGCCAGTGGCGGATCGCCACGCAATTCGTCTGCGCCCAGTGCTGTTCCTCTTGCGACGCCGACATGGATTCCGGCCCGCGCCGGTAGGCGATATGCACGCTTTCGGCGCCCAGCAGCCGGCTTTGCACGGCGGCATCGACCGCCGTCATGCCGCCGCCAATCACCACCACGCGCCGGCCGATGGGGAGCAGGGACTTGTCCGCGCACTGGCGCAGCCGGGCGATGAAGTCCACCGCGTCTTCCACGCCGGCCAGGTCTTCGCCCGGCACGCCGAACTTGTGCGTCGTGGCCAAGCCCATGCCGAGGAACACGGCGCCGTAGTCCCGGCGCAGCGCGTCCAGTTGGGCGACGGTTGCGAGCGCCCAGCCGGTGCGGACCTCGATGCCGCCCACGGCCAGCAGCCACTGCAGTTCGCGTTGGGCGAAGTCGCCGGGCGTCTTGTACGCGGCCAGGCCGTATTCGTTGAGCCCGCCGGCCTTGGCGCGGGCGTCCAGCACCACCACGTCATGCCCCCGCAGCGCCAGCGTGTGCGCGCAGGCCAGCCCGGCCGGCCCGGCGCCGACGACCGCCACCTTGCGGCCGGTCGGCGGCGCGCGGGTGAACAGCTGCGGCCGGCGGCTGTCCATGAGCGCATCGACCGCATGGCGCTGCAGCCGGCCGATGGCGACCGGCTGGCCTTGCTGCGCCGTGCGCACGCAAGCCCCTTCGCACAGCGTTTCGGTCGGGCAAACCCGGGCGCACATGCCGCCCAGCGGGTTGGATTCGAGAATCGTGCGCGCCGCGCCGCGCACATTGCCGTCGGCAATCCGGCGGATGAACGACGGCACGTCGATGGCGGTCGGGCAGGCGGTGACGCAGGGCGCGTCGAAGCAGTAGAGGCAGCGCTCGGCTTCCAGCAGCGCCTGCGCGGGCGTGAGCGGCGGGCGGGCATCGGCGAAATGCAGCGCATAGTCGGCCGCATTGAGACGGCCCGGACGGATGTCGGAAATGAAGGGAATGGACACGCTGGCGGCTCCTGTCATGACGATGTGGCCTCAAAGCTGACTGATTGGTCAGGTTAAAGCCACTTTAGCAAGTCATGTGCCAGCAGGTGGACAGGGAAATCCAGTGCCTGAGCCCTGCGCCGCCCATCAATTTCAGGGCGGCAGGCGGTGAATGCCCGGCCTACACGCCCTGAAAGCGTGCCTCATGCCCAAACTTGCGGCATGAGCCCTCGATTCAGGCGCTGAATGGTTCAGCCGGCGCGCCGCCGGGCCGCCGCCTGGGCAATCTCCGGCGGCAGGCGGCCCAGCAGCCAGCGAATCGCCAGCGGCACCAGCACCAGGTCGTCCACCATGCCGATCACCGGCAGCACGTCGGGAATCAGGTCAATCGGCGAGAACAGGTACAGCGCGATCAGCGCCGTGCCCCACTTCAGCCAGCTCGGCGCGTCGGGGTGGCGCAGCGCGAACCACAACTGGCGGGCATCGCCGCGCAGCACGGTCCACAGCAGGGTCAGGCGTTTGAACATGGCAAGTAGTCCTTCAGGTCAGCGGCCCGGCGGGCCTGTAGCCGTACAGATGGCGCTGGCCCGGGCGACTGCAAGGGGTTTTCACCTGGCGTTACATTGCAGCGCCCGACCGGCCAGCGGCGTTCAGGCGCGCTCGAAGTCGATGAAGCTTTTTTCCGCGTCCACCGCCAGCAGCCGCACGCGCGCCGCATCGCCCACGTCCAGCCCCTCGAAGCCGCGCACCACCCGGCCTTCGAGCATCGGGCTGGAAATGCGAACGAACGTGCCCTTGGTCGCCGCGCCGGTGACCAGGGCATCGAAGACCTCGCCGATGCGCCCGTGCAGCAGCCACGCGCCGGCGGCCTTGAGCACCTGGCGCTCGACCTTGCTGGCGTTGTCTTCCTGCAGCGTGCAGTGCCGGGCGATGCCTGCGAGCTGCTCGGCCGAATACGGCGGCGCCTGGCCCGCGATGGCGGCCTTCAGCAGGCGCTGGGTCACCAGGTCGGGAAAGCGCCGGTTGGGCGCGGTCGAATGCGCATAGTCATTCACCGCCAGCCCGAAATGGCCCAGCCCGTTGGCACCGCTGGCTGCGGCGGGCGCGGCCGCGTATTCGCCCGAGCCCAGCAGCTTGACGACCGCCAGCGACAGGTCGGCAAACCCGGCCGGGTCGGCCTGGCGGCGCGCATTCAAAAAGCGGTCCAGCGCCAGCGGATCGGGCGTCGGCGGCAACTGCGCGCCGTGGCTGGCCGCCAGCAGGGCGATGCGGTCCCAGCGGCGCGGCGCCTGCAGGAAGCGGCGCAGCGATGGAAAGCTCCGGTCCACCAGAAAACGGGCGGTCGCGCCGTTGGTGGCGATCATGATGTCGGCGATCAGGTCCTTGGCGCGGTTTTTGTGGTCGGGGCGCAGGTCGGTGAGCTGCCCGTTTTCATCGAACACCGGGCGCGCCGACACCGTGTTGACGTTCAGCGCGCCGCGCGTCTGGCGCCACTGCCGCAACTGGCCGGCCAGGGCGTCGTGCAGGCGAACCTGCGCTTCCAGTCCCGGCACAAGGCCGATCTGCGCCGGCGGCGGCGCCGCGCCGTCGAGCCAGGCCGAAACGCCGTCGTAGGTCAGCTTGGCGCGGTTGAGCACGCATGCCCGGTAGACGCTGGACGCGGACACCGTGCCGTCGGCCTCGACCTGCATGTCCACCACCACCGCCAGGCGCTCCTGGCCTTCGTGCAGCGAGGTGAGGTCGTTCGACAGCAGCGCGGGCAGCATCGGGAACACGCCGGCCGCGGTGTACACCGACGTGGTGTTGGCGCCCGCATGGCCATCGACCGCGCCGCCGGGCGCCACCTTCGTGTCCACATCGGCCACCGCCACCAGCAGGCGCGTGCCGCCTGCGGCCAGCGGCTCGGCCACGCTCAGCTGGTCCAGGTCGCGGGTGTCGTCGTTGTCGATGGAAAACCAGCTCAGGTGGCGCAGGTCGCGGATGGCGCTGCCGCGTTCGGGAATGGCCTGGCGCGCGTCCTCGGCTTCTTGCAGCGCCTGCGGCGCGAAGGCGGGCAGCAGGCCCCGGGCGCGCATGGCGTCAAAGGCGATCTGGTGGAGGTCGATGGGGTTCATGGGGTGCCCGTGGTGGAGTTGGCCCACTTTACCCGCTGGCTGGTTTGATGGCTGGCAGCGCTGCAGGTCGGGCGGGCATGTTGCCCGTCAGCGGCCGCTCATGGCAGACGGAAAGGGGTCATGAATTTTTGCCGCCGTGAAGATCGCTCCCTTCGATAAAATCGGTGCCTTCTCTGCACGCGGACGTTCGCTCCGCGTCGGCGCACGGGACGACCCTGCGTATCCAACTCCGCTCAAGGACGACCTTGAGATTGTTTGAGGCAACGCCATGAACTGGTTCATTCTTGTGGTCGCTGGTCTGTTTGAAATTGGCTGGGCGATCGGGTTGAAATACACCGAGGGTTTCACCCGCCTCTGGCCGACCGTCGGCACCGCCGCTTCCATGGTGGCCAGCGTCGTGCTTCTCGGCATCGCCATGAAGACGCTGCCGGTCGGCACCGCCTACGCGGTCTGGGTGGGCATCGGCGCCGTGGGCACAGCCATCCTCGGCATGGTGCTGCTGGGCGACGCGACCAACACCGGCCGCCTCGTCAGCCTTGGGCTGATCGTCGCTGGCGTCATCGGTCTCAAACTCGCCACCCCGGCGTGATCTGGCGCTGGACGAGTCACGAGTCACGCAGTCTCATTGGTTTGAGAAATCAACCGACTCCGGCCGTCCCTCCATGCGCAACCGCGCCACCACCTCCGGCGTCTCGGCCACCAGCACGCCCTTGCGCCACACCTTCAGCCGGTTTGCCCGCAGCCGGATCGCCTCGACCGCATCGCGCGCCTGCAGCAGCACGAAGCTCGCATCGCAACCCGCCGCCAGGCCGTAGCCTTGCAAATGCATCACCTTCGCCGCATTCACCGTCACCGCGTCGAAGCAGGCGCGAATCCCTGGCTGGCTGGTCATCTGCGCCACATGCAGGCCCATGTGCGCGACTTCGAGCATGTCGCCCGAGCCCATGCCGTACCACGGGTCCATCACGCAGTCGTGGCCGAAGGCAACGTTGACGCCGGCGGCCAGCAGCTCGGGAACGCGGGTCATGCCGCGCCGCTTGGGGTACGTGTCGTGCCGGCCCTGCAGCGTGATGTTGATCAAGGGGTTGGCGACGACGCTGACGCCGCTCCCGGCGATCAGCGGCAGCAGCTTGGACACATAGTAGTTGTCCATCGAATGCATCGACGTGCAGTGCGAGCCGTTGACGCGGCCTTGCAGGCCCAGGCGCTGCGTTTCAAAAGCCAGCGTCTCGATGTGGCGCGACAGCGGGTCGTCGCTCTCGTCGCAATGCATGTCCACCGGCAGGCCGCGCTCGGCGGCCAGCTCGCACAGCAGCCGCACGCTGGCTGCGCCATCAAGCATGGTCCGCTCGAAATGCGGTATGCCGCCGACCACGTCCACGCCCAGGTCGAGCGCGCGTTTCAGGTTCTCCAGGCCGCCTTGGGCGCGCAGCACGCCGTCCTGCGGAAAGGCGACCAGCTGCAGGTCGAGGTAGGGCCCGACGCGGCGCTGGACCTCCAGCAGCGCCTCGACCGGCAGCAGGCTGGGGTCGCTGGTATCGACATGGCTGCGGATCGCCAGCAGGCCACGGGCGACGGCCCAGTCGCAGTAGGCCAGCGCCCGTTCGATGAGGGCGTCGGCCGTGAGCAGCGGCTTGAGTTCGCCCCACAGCGCGATGCCTTCGAGCAGCGTGCCGCTTTCGTTGACGCGCGGCAGGCCGTAGCTTAAGCAGGCGTCCATGTGGAAATGCGCATCGACAAAGGGCGGGCTGAGCAAGAAGCCCCGCGCGTCGATCACCTCGCGCGCCGGGGCGTCCAGGCCGGGGGCGACTTCAACAATCAGGCCGCCGCGCACGGCCACCGACATGCCGGTCCGGCCATCGGGCAGGCTGGCGTTTTTGACGAGTAAATCAAGCATCTTCACCTTTTCGACAAGGGTTTCCCAAGGCCCGAGATTAACTGGCTCTGCGCTGGCCCTGAATTCCGCTTCAGGATTGCGGCTGTCGCCGGTCGCTAAACTCGGCCCCGGCCTTTAAAAAGAAGAACCGACCGGATCAAGCACCATGAATTCACTGACCCTGCAGCGCACGAACGACCAGGTGGTCCGCGTCCTCGACCCTCAGGGCGAATGCGTCGGCAACTTGAAACGGATCGGCCAGGTGTGGAAGTTCAAGGCGCTGGGCCAGGATGCCGACGGCCAGGTGATTCCAGGCGGCGGCCCGCTGACCGACCGGCACAACATGGCATTTGCCGAGCTGGACGACGCCGTGGTCTGCGCCGCGTTGCTGGGGTGAGAGCGCCACGGCGCCGTGTCCGTTTTTTTCCTTCACCCAGAGGGGGAAGGCGCCAGGAGGGATGCCGCCGCGTAGGGGTGCTGAAAACAGCATCAAAAAGGCCTTTTGCGAAACACCCGCCTGCGCAGGCAGCTATTGTTTCAGGAGTAATCCCGCCATGGGACGGCCACCGCTTTCAGCGCGCCAGCGTGAAGGCCAGCGGCCCGCCGTCGCACAGGCCGTCCGACAGCACCAGCAGCCGGTAGGCGGCAGGCGTTTCTTCCAGCACGGTCATGGCCTCGGGCTTGAGTTCCTTGTCGCACTTGCGCAGCTCGACGCGGCTCAGGTCCAGCGCAGCCAGGATTTTGGGCTGCACCACGCGGCCTTCGGCGGCACTCTGGCCATCCCACCAGGCGACGACCCAGCCGGCATTGTGATGGGCGGGGCTGTCGTCGGGGCCGGCCAGCAGCAGGAAGCCGGTCTTGACGGCGACCATGTCGCGAATGCCCCGGTGAGGGCCCAGCGCCAGGCGCGTCACCGTGGCTTTCGGGTCGCGCGCGGCCTGGGCGCCGAACAGCGCGTCGGCATCGACGGCCAGCACCAGCGCCGCATCTTTCAGCACCGGACCGCGAAAGCCGAAATGCAGCCGCCCGTCCCGCACGGCCAGGCCTTCGATGTTCACGCCTTGCTGGCCGGCCAGCTTGGGCGCATCTTCTGGTGGCTCGCGGCCCAGGCATTTGCGCTCGCCGACGTGCGGCGCCAGCGCCGGCTGCGCCTGCATGATGGCCCAGAGCCGGCCGCTGTCGGCAACGTCCGCCAGCGCGCCGCCGGCCGGTGAGCGCACGGCGCGGCCGGTGGCCGTGTCCAGCCGCAGGCGCAGCACATGGCGGCTTCCGGGGTTGCTGGCGCAGTCGTTGCGTTTGGCCGAATGCGAGCCGGCGATGTAGACATGCCGCCCGTCGGTGGCGGCGCCTTCGGCATCGAGCTCGCCGCTGCCCGCGCGCAAGGCCACGGGCTCGGCATCGGGCCTGAAGGCCTGGCCGCCGAGGTCCGCGTAGCGCGCCTCGGCGCCTTCGTCAAAAGCCAGCAGGCAGATGCGCTGGCCCCGGGCGTCGAGGTTGCAGGCGATGCCGCTGACCGACTGGCGGGTTTTCTTCAGCTTTTTCTTGCCCAGGTCGAAGTCGAAACCGGCGCCGCTGTGCCAGGGGCCGCTGTCGGGCCGCACGCTGGGCGCTTGCGGTTGCGCCAGCAGGCCGGGGCTGATGAACAGCCCGGCCGCCAGCAGCGCAACGGGGAAAAACCGCGAGGTGAACAACGTCATGGCCATCGCCCGACTCTCAGCCAGTGCGGTGTCAATCCTCGGACGGCACCAGTTGCCGGCCCGTGCCGCCGGCCTGCCGGTAGGCGTCCAGCACGGCGACGGCCACCTCCTGCTCGGCCCCCGCCCGGCACAGCGCCACGCAGGCGCCGCCAAAACCGGCGCCGGTCAGGCGCGCGCCGAAGACGCCCGGCTGGGCCTGGAGCAGCGCCACCAGCGCATCCAGGCCCGGCGTGGACACCTCGTAGTCATCGCGCAGGCTGGCATGCGAGGCATTCATCAATTCGCCAAACGCCCCGGCTTCTGTGCAATCGACGGCCTGCAGCACGCGGGCGTTCTCGGTCACCACATGGCGCGCCCGGCGCTGCAGCAACTCGGGCAGGGCGGCGAGCTGCGCCACCTGCGCCACGTCGCGCAGCGAGCCCACGCCCAGCAGCTTGGCGGCCTGCTCGCATTCGGCGCGGCGCTGGTTGTAGGCGCTGCCGGCCAGCGAGCGCGAAATGCCCGAATCGAGTACCAGCACGCGGCTGTCCGGCGGCAGCGGCACGAAGCGCCGCTCCAGCGTGCGGGTGTCCAGCAGCAGGGCGCGGCTGGTGTCGGCCAGGCTGGACGCCATCTGGTCCATGATGCCGCAGCGCACGCCGGCATAGTCGATCTCGGCGCGCTGGGCGATCCGGGCGATCTGCACATCGTCCATCGGCAGGGCCAGCAACTGGCGCAGGCAGCGCAGCGTTGCCACTTCCAGCGCGGCGCTGGACGACAGGCCGACGCCGATCGGCACGTCGGACGACACGTGAATTTCCAGCGGTGCGATTTGCACATCCGGCGACTGCGCCTGGGCCAGCACCAGGCAGCCGTAGACATAGCTGGCAAATTGCTCGGCCGGCGGCTGCGCCAGGGTGAACGTCACCGTCTGCCCCAGGTCGGCTGCATGCAGCGCGAAATGCGCCGCGCCGCTGCGCCGCATCGCCACCCGCGTCTGCTGGGGAATCGCGATCGGCAGCACGAAGCCGTCGTTGTAGTCGGTGTGCTCGCCCAGCAGGTTGACCCGGCCGGGCGCGCTGGCCTCGGCCTCCGGCGCGGCGTGGTAAACGTCTTCAAACCGGCTCATGACAGGCTCACCTCGACCTGCTGCAACTCCAGCGCCTTGTCTTCGGGCAGCGCATCCATCGCGAAAAAGCCGGCGCCGATTTCCGTGCCCGCCAGGTATTTCAGGCGGTCGCGGGTGCGGTAGGGAGGGTAGAACTGCGCATGCAGGTGCGACTCGGGGTGCGCCTGGCCGTCGGTGGGCGCCTGGTACCAGGCCATCAGGTAGGGAAACGGCCGCTGCCACAGCCCGTCGTATTTCAGCAGCACGGTTTTCAGCGCCCGCGCCAGGTCGGCGCGCTCGGCGTCGCCCAGCTGCGCAAAGCCCTCGACCGGAACAATCGGCGCCACCCAGACCTCGTACGGGTAGCGGGCGCACACCGGCACAAAGGCCACCGCATGCGGCCCTTCGTACAGCATGCGCCGGCCGTCGCTGCGTTCGGCTTCGATCAAGGCTTCCAGCACCCCCCGGCCGTGGGCCCGCAGGTGTTCCGCCGCCACCGCCTGCAGGCGCGCCGGCACCGGCGGAACGACGGGATAGGCATAGATCTGGCCGTGCGGATGGTGCAGCGTTACGCCGACCTCCACGCCCCGGTTCTCGAACGGCAGCACGTACTCGATGCCCGGCCGCGCGCCCACCTGCTGCGTGCGCTCGCCCCAGACCTGCAGCAGCAGTTCGATGTGGCTCAGGGCCAGCGCGCCCAGCGAAGCGTGGGCGTCCTGGGTGTAGACCACCACCTCGCAGTGCCCGGCCGCCGGCGCCGTCGGCACGATCAGCTCGGGCGGCGGCGAGGCGGCTGCAGGCGCCTCGGCCAGCGACGGAAATCGGTTGTCGAACACCGCCACGTCCCAGTCGCCGGCCGGCACCTCGGTCGGATGGGCCGGGTCGCGGGTGACGGCCAGCGGGTTGTATTCGGGCGGCGGCAGGAAGGTGCGGCCCTGCCGGTAGGCCGCATAGGTCACCCATTCGCCGCGCAACGGGTGCCAGCGCAGGTGCGCGCTGGCCGCCAGCGGCTCGGCAAACGGGCTGGGCGCGGCCAGCGACGCGTCGATGGGCTGGCGTGAATACAGCGTCAGGCGGCGCCCGTCGGGCTTGGTCAGTTCGAGCCGGTGCATCACACGCCTCCGGGAATCCAGGTGCGCGACTGCTGGTTGGCCGCCGCCAGCCGCGCCAGCGGAATCTTCGGCGTGCGGTCGGCGTTGAGCAGGCCGTTGGCCTCCTGGAAGGTGTCGGCGAACTGGGTGTAGCAAAAGCCGCTGAACAGCGCGGTGTGGATGACGGTGTGCAGCAGTTCTTCGTACAGCTTGGCAAACTCCTCGTCGGTGGTTGCGCTGGAATAGCCCCAGATCTTCTTCACGCCCTTTTCCGCCTTGGCCTTCTTCTGGTAGGCGATGCCGCCGAACTCGGTCAGCATGATGGGCTGGCCCCGGTGCGGAAAGCCGTCCAGCGTCAGCACCCGCCCGCCCGGCCGGCGCCGGTCCACCAGCTCGGCCGGCTGGATCTCGGCGCCGTAGCGCTGGCGGATGTGGTTCATGTTGTTGTCGTAGTCGTGGATGCCGATGATGTCGGTGGCGCTCGATTCCCAGCCGTCGTTGCCGATCACCGGCCGGGTCGCGTCCAGCGTCTTGGTCAGGTGGTAGAGCGCCTCGACCGCATGGCGCTGCGTGCCCTGCGAGGTCAGCTCGGGCACGCCCCACGATTCGTTGACCGGCACCCAGACGATGATGCAGGGATGGCTGTAGTCGCGCTCGATCACCTCGCCCCATTCGCGCACCGTGCGCTTGATGGCGGTGCGGGTGAAGCGGTAGGCCGAGGGCATTTCCTCCCAGACCATCAGGCCGAGCCGGTCGGCCCAGTACAGGTAGCGCGGGTCCTCGATCTTCTGGTGCTTGCGCACGCCGTTGAAGCCCATCGCCTTGGCCAGCTCGACATCGCGCTTGAGCGCATCGTCGCTGGGCGCAGCCAGCAGGGTGTCGGGCCAGTAGCCCTGGTCCAGCACCATGCGCAGCATGTAGGGCCGGCCGTTGAGCATGAAGCGCTCGCGCAGGATGTGCACCGAGCGCAGGGCGGTGTAGGAGGTGAATTCATCGAGCACCTTGC
>JAQGMN010000437.1 GCA_028292345.1 Polaromonas sp.
GGGCAGCGACGGCCGCAAGCAGGTCTTCAACGTGGCCAAGATCAAGGGCGACACCGTGATCCTGGACGCCAACCATCCGCTGGCGGGCAAGGCGCTGCGCTTCACGCTGAAGGTTATTGACGTGCGCTTGGCGTCCGACGAGGAAATCGCGCACCGGCACGTCCACGGCGAACACGGCCATCATCACTAGCCCCCCACGCTCCCACGCTTTGCGGGGTTCGCTGTTCCCGAGGGGGCTGCTGCGCCTGCGGTCCGGCGGAGCCGGTTCCGCGGCCCTGGCTGATGTAGACAGCCCCCCACGCTCCAACGCTTTGCGGGGTTCGCTGTTCCCCGAGGGGGCTGCTGCGCCTGCGTCCCGGTACGCCGAGCTAATTTGGCGTTGACAGCACATTTTGTGCATTCGCAACACAAATCGGTATCTTTGACGGGCCAATAGATGTATTATTTATGCATCTTTTAAAACGGTTCCTGCGCCGCCATTTCGATCGGAGTTTTTCATGACCGTCTGCGCCTCCCCCGCCCCTGTTGATGTCCGCAAGCTGGCGCCGCACGACCGCTATGCGGTGGCGTCCGCAGCCTTTCAACTGCTGGACGCCGGCGAAGCCATGGAGCTGGTCCACGACCAGGATCTGAAGGCGCTGAAGGTCCAGTTCGAATCCGACCTGCCGGGAAAAATGTCCTGGGCCTACCTGGAACAGGGCCCCGCCGTCTGGCGCGCCTCGCTGGCCCGGCTGAAGTCCGGCCACAGCAACGGCGGCTGCTGCGGCGGCTGCGGTGGCGCCTGAACTCCTTGCAGCCATGCCGCTGGATGCGCCCTTCCCCTACACCGGGCCCGAAGCCCTGCGCCAGCCCGTCATCGATGCGCTGATGCGGGTGGTGGACCCGGAGGTGGCGCTGAGCATTGTCGATGTCGGCCTGGTCTACGGCGTGACCGTGACCGCCGAACGGCTGCATGTGCTGCTGACGATGACCTCGGCGGCCTGCCCGGTGGCCGACGTCGTCATCGGGGACATTGAAGCCGAACTTGACGCCATCGCACCGCCCGGCCAGCAGATCGACGTCGAGTTGACCTGGACGCCGGCCTGGTCGCCCGAGCGCATCAGCGAACGCTCCCGGCGTTTCATGGGCTGGTGACATGGCAACCACCCCGCTGCCCGCCCCTGCCGGCGCACGCTGCGCTTCGCGCCCGGGCGCGCTGCCGGCTGCTCGCCGCACCGCATTGGCGCCCGGCGCGCTGACGGCCCTGCGACTGCTGATGCTGGCCGTGGTGGCGCTGTCGCTGCTGAGCGGCGTCGCCGGCGGCCTGCTGCGCGCGGGCGTGGCCGTGCCCGGCACGGAGGGCAACTTGTGGCCCGGCCGCGCCGCCCTGGCCCATGCCGCGCTGATGATGGGCGGCTTTCTGGGCACCGTCATCGGCATCGAGCGGGCGGTCGCCGTCAAGCTGCGCGCCGCCTTTGCCGCGCCCGTGGCCTCAGGCCTGGGCGGGCTGTGCCTGCTGCTGGGGCACACCGCCGCAGGCGCCTGGCTGGGCGTGGCCGCTGCCGTCGCTTTCATCGGCGTCAATGCCGTGGTGGTGCTGCGCCAGCCGGCCGCCCACACCTGGCTGCTGCTGGCCAGCGCCGGGGCCTGGCTGGCGGGCAACCTGCTGTTCGCCCTGGGCTTTGGCAGCGGGGCCGTCCTGCCCTGGTGGTTTGCCTTCCTGGTGATGACGATTGCCGCCGAGCGGCTGGAAATGACGCGCCTGATGCGCCGGCGCCCCGCCGCGCAGGGACTGCTGCAGGCCGTGCTGGCCGCGCTGCTGCTGGGCGCCGCCCTGTCGGCGCTGGTGCCGGTGGCCGGCGGCGTGCTGTACGGCGCGGCGCTGGCGCTGCTGGCGCTGTGGCTGGGGGTGTTCGACATTGCCCGGCGCACCGTGCTGGCCCGCGGGCTGAGCCGCTACATGGCGATCTGCCTGCTCGGCGGCTATGCCTGGCTGGCCGTGGCCGGCGCCGCCTGGGCGGGCACCGCGCTGGGCCTGCCGCTGCGCGACGCCGCGCTGCATGCGCTCGGGCTGGGCTTCATCGTCAGCATGGTGATGGGCCATGCGCCGGTGATCCTGCCGGCGGTCGCGCGAGTCAAGCTGCAGTTCGGCGCCTTCTTTTATGTTCCGCTGGCGGCGCTGCATGCGTCGCTGGTCCTGCGCCTGGGCTGGGGCGCGTTCGATGCGCCACTGCGCGCCGCCGGCGCGGTGCTCAATGCCGCCGCCCTGGCGCTGTTTGCCGCCACCGTGCTGGGGGCCGCGCTGGCCTGGCGCCGGCGGCATGGCGCCGCGCCCCTTGGAAAGTCCTCCTGATGTCACCCCTTCTCCAGATCAAGCATCCGTCAGCCGCCCCGGCCGCGACGCCGCCCGGCTTTGCCCTGTGGCAGCTCGGCTTTCGCCCCTTCTACCTGCTCGCCAGCGTGTTTGCCGCGCTGTCGATCGGCCTGTGGTCGCTGCAGTTCGCCGGCTGGCTGGGCCGGCCCTACCTGGCCGGGCCGGTGTGGCATGCGCACGAGATGCTGTTCGGCTTCACCATGGCCGTCGTCGTCGGTTTTCTGTTCACCGCCGGGCGCAACTGGTCGGGCCGGCCGACGCCGACCGGCGTGCCGCTCATGGCGCTGGCCGCGCTCTGGGTGGCCGGCCGGGTGCTGGTGCTCACGCCCTACGGCTGGGCGGCGGCGGTGGCCAATGTCGCCTTTCCGCTGGCGGCCGCCGTCGGGCTGGCGATTCCCTTCATTGCCGCGCGCAACCAGCGCAACTACTTCTTCATCGGCCTGCTGGTGCTGATGGCCGCCGCCGTGCTGGGCATCCACCTGGCGCAGCTGGGCATCACCACGCTGCCGGGCTGGATCGGCATCCAGGTGGCGCTGGACGTGGTGCTGTTCATCATGGCGGTGATGGGCGGGCGGGTGATCCCGATGTTCACCAACAGCATTGCCGACGCCAATGCCACCAAGCGCCCATGGCTGGAAAAGGCCGCGCTGGGTTCGACCCTGGCCTTGCTGGGGGCCGATCTGCTGGCGCTGCACGGCTTGGCGCTGGCGCTGCTGGCCGGGGTGTGCGCGGTGGCGCACCTGGCGCGCTGGACGCTGTGGCAGCCCTGGAAAACCCTGCGCACGCCGCTGGTCTGGGTGCTGCATGTGGCGTATGCCTGGATTCCGGTTTCCTTGCTGCTGCGCGGCCTGGGGGAGATGGGGCTGGTGTCGCCGTCCCTCGCCATCCATGCGCTGACGGTGGGCGCCATTGGCGGGCTGATCATCGGCATGATGACGCGCACCGCGCTTGGCCACACCGGCCGGCGGCTGTTGGCCAGCCGCACCGACGTGGCGTGCTACCTGCTGGTGCTGGCCTCTGCGCTGGTCCGGGTGGGGGTGCCGATGCTGGCGCCGGCGCAGATCGTCAATGCCGTACTGTGGTCGGCGGCGCTGTGGTCGGCGGGGTTTGCGCTGTATGCGGTGGCCTACTGGCCGGTGTTGACGCGGGTTCGGGTGGACGGCAAGCCGGGTTAGGCTTTTCTGGCGCCTGGCCTGGTTGACAGTTTGCCGCTTGACGGGTGGCTGGCCGGAACTGGCGATTGCCTTTGGCTTTGGTTTGCTTCTTCTGTGGGTTGAGTTGGGAGCGCCTGCCCGGCGGGGGTAACTTTCTTTTCTGGCAAAAAAGAAAGTCACCAAAGAAAGTTGCCTTGGGAAGCGGGAGCGGGTTGGAGCTGAGCGCTCCGACGGGCCATCGCTGCGCTCGGCCTTGGCACCTGGAGCTGCGGGCTGGTGGCCATGGCGGTCGCTGGCTGGTTCTACCGCTCGTTCGCCAACAGCTTCACGCTCTGCTTGATCGGTTCTTTTGTGTTTCATACCCTGTTGGCAGTTCGCAGGTCGGATTACGCTTCGCTTCAGGGAACCTGCGCTGCCAGACGGGGCTGGTGGGAGAAACAGCCCCAGCGCCGGTTTGCAAACAGCAACCGCTACTAATTAAATAGCT